>NZ_KQ976354.1:2575838-2669086 GCF_000346485.2 Scytonema hofmannii PCC 7110 | reverse complement strand
TGGACTTTTAACTCATCCAAGGTGTTCTCAGCTTCCCACCGTTGATGGTATTCTTGGGCTAAGAGCAATGCAGGAAAAGTTGAAATATCCATCAAATCAGTTACTAAACGATACACCTTTTCTACACCCTCAACTTCAATAATATATTCAATGACACGAACAGGTATTTTCGTCGCTCCCTTCTTTCTTGACTTTCCATCAGGAGCAAGCCAACTTAGATAGGAACCATCAGGAAAAGCTTTAACAAACTCAAATTTTACATGAGATGGCACGCGACCAAGAATATGACATTTTTGTTTGATTGCAGCATGAATCATTTTAAATGAGTGCAGTCCTCTGTCCCACATTAACAACATACTCTCCTCAACACTTCTTAATAGCTTTAAAGCTCCTTTTCTCTCTCCAATTCGATATGGACAACAAAATATGTCGATAATTAAATGAGTTCCTGCTTCGACTAAAAAAGTTAACCTAGCTTTGGGAAAAGCCGGATTTGTACCAGGACGAGAACCAGGGTAACCAAATACTTTAGCATTAGTTTCTGTATCAGGAACATCAAAAACTGTGCCATCCAAAGCCATTATTCTCAGTCCACCCAAAAAAGCACCTGGTGTTTTAATTGTTGCTAAAGGTTTTGCAACAATTTCAAATAAACGAGTCATAACAGCAGCACCAATTCGTTGTCTAGCTTCACTTATTGATGAAGATGTTGGTATCTTAAAACGTCTCTTAAAGGGGATTTGCAAAGAATTAAAACCCTGAATGAGATTTTTCAATACATCCACGATTGAATCGGAGGACCAAAAACTCATGGCGATTACTAGAGAGATTACTACGTGTGTAGGAAGTATTCTTTGACGCCGTGCGGTACTACTCGTTGTTGTAATCGCTGCCATAATCGACTCGGTAGGGATGATCTGGTTAAGAGCCAGCAGTAATTGTGCCCGATTTAGGATTTGATTGTTGAATTCAAAGTTAACTAGCATCATTAGCACTCAGTTTTGAAGTGAAATTTCGTATAAGATAATATTGATTAAAACACTTTTTGTTCTCGTAATCTATTCGAGAACTCTATCTTTCCCCAATTCCAATTGATGCCTACGAAAACTGACGATATTATTGCCAGAGCCGAACTCTTACAGCAAGCGATCGCTACTCTACAACTACAAATTCAACAAATTCAAGCTTCAGGAGAAGTTGCACCCGAAGGTTGTTGTGTCCTGCGCTACCAGGCACGCGGTCAAAAAGGAACTTACTGGTACTATAAGTTGCACGCTCAAATGCCGATTTTCCCTACGCAAACTCCTAATAAATTAAGTAAATATAAGCATTTGGGGAAAGCTGGAAGCCCCGCTCATATTGATGCTGTTATGCAAGTTACACGAAGAATGCAAATCGACACCTTAAAAAATACGATTCATTCTCTCAGACAAAACTGGATAGATTTGTACGAAAGTCTCAAAGACAAAAAATAACCTTGCCCATCCGCTTTCAGTTATCGTTTTTAATACGCGAACACATTTGACACTGTTTTACCCTTTATTTCCCTTAACCGAGCAGTATTGAGAGTGGTGGTATCTATACGTCTTTCATGACGCAATTGAGCCAAGGCGATAAGAGATTCAACAGGGAGTTGACTTTGTCTGCGATTTTCTTCTTCAATAACAACACGTAAAAGTGGCAAGTCAGCTTCTCCACCAGGAAGTCTAACAATGACTGAGTGGGCATCGCTGCGTCGATAGTCAGGTGCAGGTCGCCCGTAGCGCAGTAAGCCTTGATAAATTAAATCTACACCCCGCCCCGTGCGTTCAGCAAGTCCAATGCGTTTGATAGCATCAGCTAAGAAGGGGTTTCTTGGTCTAGGTTCTACAACCAACAAGTTATCTAAAGTGACACCTTCAACAAATCCCCCAGGGTTGCTGATAACAATACCGTAGTCTTCCCAACGAACATGAACGGCTCCCAATCTGGTATAATCTCTGTGAATAACAGCATTGACAAAAGCTTCACGAAATGCCCGTTGGTCGTAATTGGGAACGGGTACGCGGAATAAACCTAACCTTCTAATACTTGAAAGGCTACTTCATGAGTCGGTATGTGTTCGCGGATTGCTGCTTCTCGACCTAAGATTAGTAATCCTGTAATAGTGGGTATGCGATCGCCATCACGAGAACGCACAAACCCCAAAGCACCATCTAGTTCTTCATCGCTCAACGATAAAAGTGTGCGATCGGCTATTACTAGATAGCCCTGTTCTTGTCTAAAATCATTCATTGTTGTTTAAACCCACATTCCGCATCTCCATCTCCTGTTACAATCATGTCAACAATAAATTGTTTCAGATCTGGTCTCTTATCTCTTGAGTATCCGTGGACAATTTTTATGGGGAGCATCTCTTTCTCTAATTCTGCTTCTTGATTGATTTCATTTATTTCCTCCCCTTCTTTTTTGTACTCTCCCTCTACACACATTGAAGTCCCATCTAAATGAACACTATTCATTTCTACTTGGAACTTATGAGCAGCTTTTATAGCGATCGCTGTAAATAATTTGGTTGTCCCCGCTTCGTAATATTTGTCCAATGCTCTCCCTAATCTGTCATCATTTAAATGCTCTGGTAATACTCCCGTTCCTATTAGATGTTCGGTTGCTTTGCCTATAAAAAATTCTGGAAATAGATATAATGGGGCGCTCAAAAACCCTAATCCATTCAAAATCATCGCTTTCATTACTTGTCCTGGACTTAAGGTTTCTTTTTCTTTTATTCCTACTTTTCTATTTACTTCTTCTACCAATTCCATCTCGTCTATTATTCCTGCTATTATTCCTAAATGGTCTATATTTAGAACTTTTATTGCTTCAATTGGCTCATTCATGGTTTTTTCCTCTTTCTGCCCAACTCGATTATTTTATATGATAAAAGCCTGTAATGATTGTCCAGTAATCATTACAGGCTTTTATTTTTCAAATTCATAATTATTAAATCCGCTTTAATATGTGCGGAATGTGGGTTTAGCGATCGCTGTTCTACTAATCCAAATTGAACGAGTATAATCTTGCTTCAGGTGCTGTGCAGCAAGTTTCACTGCTGCCATTGCTTTGATGTCTCTACTCTCCCAATCCACATCTGGAGTACCGTTGTTTTTTGTGGTAGTGGTAGATAGATGCATCTAGATCTGAAACCACCCAGTCAACGCCACAGCCAACGCATCTGCAGCATCATCCGGGCGGGGAACATAATCCAAGTTCAACTCGTGCGCCACTGCTGCTTGAACTTCTTGTTTCTCTGCATTCCCATACCCTGTAAGCGCTTGTTTAACTTGAGCGGGTGTAAACTCCACAATCGGTAACTTATGCTGTGCAAGAACTAACAACACAACACCCCGTGCTTGTGCCACGAGGATCGTATTTGCCATACGATAGAAGAAGAATTTCTCAACAGCCACTAATTCTGGTTTATATTCCCCAATCAGGGTGTGCAGATCGTCGTATATCATACATAGTCGTTGTCCTAACTCCATACTCGCTGGGGTACTGATTACACCAAAATCTAGTAAATTTACTGACTCTTGTTGCCCCGTAGTTTGACTTTTTTGGCATATAATCGCGCCAAATCCCAAACTTGCCAGTCCGGGATCTAGCCCTAAAATTCGCTGTTCCATTCACTTGTTGTTTCTCTATACCCAGAGGAAAAATAAGTCGGCACACTGGCAACTTTGACTACTCTGTTTTGGTCTAATGGGATGGAAAAATGTCACAATTCCACATTCGGGAAAAAACCAGGTGGTGTACATTTTCTGTTATTCATTGTTGTTAGTAGCACTGCTCCTTTTTGTGGTATGTCAATAGGTTTTCTCAGACAAGCCCTCAACGCCCTGCAAAAGCAGTCGCGCCGTCGCACTTCCCATCGGGTTAATCAGTGGTTCAAATGGTTGTCCCCTGGATTATCGATTAAACGATGGTTGCTCATCAGCGTTGGGGGTGTACTGCTAGCAAGTCTGGGTCTTGCTATTTGGGTTAGATTAACGCCAATCTTTTGGGCAATAGAGTTGATTAGGGGCTTTCTGGGAACAATCACCAATATTGTACCGTACTACATCAGCGGTCCTTTGGTTTTGTTGTGTGGCTTGCTCTTGCTTTTATGGGGACAAACTCGGACAGTTGGTTCTATTACTGCAGTCCTCAGACCAGAAGGCGATGAAGAACTGATTGATGTCTTGCTCGCACATCGTCGCTTGTATCGAGGTCCTAAAATTGTCACAATTGGCGGTGGCACTGGTCTTTCTACGTTACTTCGAGGACTCAAGGTTTACAGCGCTAACATTACCGCTATTGTCACTGTCGCAGACGATGGGGGTTCTTCCGGGCGGTTGCGTCGGGAAATTGGTGTTCTCCCACCAGGAGATATTCGCAACTGTTTGGCAGCACTCGCTGATGAAGAAAAGTTATTAACTGAACTCTTTCAATACCGCTTTAAAGCAGGGGATGGGTTGACAGGTCACAGTTTTGGTAATCTGTTCTTAACAGCACTTAGTGATATTACTGGCGATCTCGAACGGGCGATCGCAGCTAGTTCTAAAGTCTTAGCCATCCGAGGACAAGTTTTGCCAGCAACTCTCAGTGATGTTCGCCTTTGGGCAGAATTGTCTGATGGTCGGCGGATTGAAGGTGAATCTAATATCACCGCCGCCGGAGGTCATATTGTCAAAATTGGCTGTACGCCCGCTCATCCCCCAGCTTTACCAGCTGTTATCAAGGCAATCAAAGAAGCTGACTATATTATTATGGGTCCCGGCAGTCTTTTCACTAGTGTGATTCCCAATCTACTCGTCCCAGAAATTGCTGATGCGATCGCTGCTTCTGAAGCACCCCGTATTTATGTTTGTAACATCATGACTCAACCAGGGGAAACCCAAGATTACACTGTTGCAGATCATATTCGGGCAATTGACGCTGCATGTGGAAAACCCCTATTTAACGCCGTACTCGTACATAAAAAATCTCCTACTCCTCGCGCACTTGTGCGTTATGCCCAACAAAACTCCCATCCCGTGTTTCTAGATCGAGAAGACGTGACAATGTTAGGGCGGCGAATTGTTCTGGCAAATGTCATGCATGAAGATGAAACAGGTTGCGTGCGCCACAATCCCCAACGACTGGCAAAGGTGTTATGGCGTTGGTACAGTGGAGCACATCAAGGGAAGTAGGAATTGGATAGTTGTTAGTTGTTAGTTGTTAGTTGTTAGTTGTTAGTAGCTAATAACCACTATCCACTATCCACTATCCACTAACAATTAACCAATTATGAAAATTTCTTTGTCAGATACTACGGCAACACGTAAACTAGGTATTGCACTCGGTCAATCTTTAGACGCTGGGAGCGTTATTTTACTACACGGCGATCTAGGTGCTGGCAAAACAACCCTAGTGCAAGGTATGGGTCACGGGTTGGGTATCTCCGAACCTATTGTTAGCCCTACTTTCACCCTGATTAATGAGTATACGGAAGGACGTTTCCCTCTGTATCACCTCGATTTATATCGCTTAGAACCAAAGGAAGTCGCTGCTTTAAATCTGGAAACTTATTGGGAAGGTGTTGAGGTGACACCAGGAATTGTGGCAATTGAGTGGGCTGAACGATTGCCTTATAAGCCAGATAGCTATATAATAGTTTCTCTGACTTATAAGAATGAGGGCAGTCGTCAAGCCGCGATCGCAACACACAATTGTAGTATTTCAGAAGAACTATTGGGCGCTAATTTGTAATTCGCGATGGGAATTTAATGAATACTTTTACCAAGAACTGCGAGTTACAACTTAGTTATGTTGTTGTACCTACTCTTACTTAATATCCAGAAAAAGACTCAAACCAAGCAACGCCAGCCTTTTTGGCTCCGGGTATGAGAATCCAAGCAAGGCGCTGGTTTTCCGTCATACTATTGCCTGCATATGTGTGCTGGTCAATTCTGCCACTTCCACGCTCGTCAGTGTAATTAGCTAGCATTGTCATTTTTTTACCAAGTATTGTTTACAAATATTCTCCGTAGGTAGATATTTCACCAGTAGTGTTATTAACTGGTTCCTCTACCTATGTAAACAAAGACTCAGTAGATTTTTATCAAGATTTCATGAAGTATGTATAAACTAGGTTTACGTATCAGAAAATGTTAACTGCGAACAGTTTATTAAAGGATTTACTGATAGGTAATCAGTGACCAGTGACCAGTGACCAGTGACCAGTGACCAGTGACCAGTGACCAGTGACCAGTGACCAGTGACCAGTGACCACTAACAACTAACAACTAACAACTAACCACTAACCACTAACCACTAACCACTAACTATTGATTAAACGTCAAAGCTTGACCCCTTACCTCTGTATACAATTTGCCTTTTTCATAAACAATTTGACCGCCTACAATCGTCACAACGGGCCATCCTGTTAAATTCCAACCCTCAAAAGGACTCCAACGACACTTAGTTAATAGTTCTTCTGGGCGTACTGGATGGTAAGTGTTTAAATCTACTAAAACTAAATCGGCATCGTAACCGGGTGCGATCGCTCCTTTATTAGGAATAGAATATGCTTTAGCTACAGCTTGAGACATCCAGTTTGCTACTTGGGCGACAGTACATTTCCCGTCCATTGCGGCTGTTAGCATTAAAGGCAGGGAAGTTTCTACTCCGGGCATTCCAGAGGGTGTTTTGGGGTACTCTTGCGATTTTTCTTCTAAAGTGTGTGGCGCGTGGTCTGTGGCAATGAAGTCGATCGTGCCATCGCGTAAGGCTTCCCAAAGAACTTCGTTATCGTGAGGCGATCGCAAAGGCGGGTTCATTTGCGCTCTTGTTCCTATTTTGGCGTAAGCATCCGTATTCAACAATAAGTGCTGCGGCGTGACTTCTGCTGTCACCCAACTTGGTTTGTCTTGACGCAACAACTCTGCTTCTTCTGCTGTTGACATATGCAGAATATGTAGGCGACGTTGATATTTTTTAGAAAGTCTTAATGCTTGCTGGGTTGCCAATAATGCTGCTTGGTTATCTTGGATTTGAGAATGAACTGCGGGGTCATGAATCCCAGCAAATTCTGCTCTTCGCTGTTGTATTCTGGCTTGGTCTTCTGCATGAACAGCAATTAAGCGGTCTCCTTTGGCAAAAATTGCCTCTAGTGCAGCGTCTTGGTCAACCAGTAATGAACCGTGCATCGACCCCATGAATATCTTGATCCCTGGTGTCGGTTTTGCTAATAGTATATCTGGGAGGTTATCTGCTGTTGCCCCGATAAAAAAGCCATAATTCACCAAGCTCTTTTGGGATGCTCGTTGTAACTTGTCATCAAGTGCATACTGGCTAATTGTTGGAGGGCGTGTATTTGGCATTTCTAAAAATGAGGTGACTCCCCCTTTAGCACAAGCACAACTCGCAGTAAATAAGTCTTCCTTATATTCGAGTCCCGGTTCCCGGAAATGTACTTGTGGATCGATGACTCCTGGCAACAAAGTTAACCCTTCTGCGTCAATTTCTGTTGTTGGGGTTGCCTTTGTAATTTCTGGAGCCACCTCAACTATTGTGCGATCGCTTGTCAATACATCACCAACTAGCAATTCACCAGTGGGTAAAACGATGCGAGCACGACGAATTAGCAAACTACTTGCGGTAAATGGCATAGGTCAACTGCGTTATTACAAGAGTTAAGCGTGACAGATTACCATCCATATAGGTTAAACTTGGTTGAACTATGAGCGGGAGTATTGTGTTCTTCGTTACAAAAAAGTTAATATTTCTTAAACTATGAGTTACTACATGAATTCGTTTCTTTCTACCCTCTGCCTTTTTGTAAAGTTAAGATAAACCAATACAACATCCCTGCTCGGATAAATCATTCACCTGCTTTTTATAAGCCATCACTCTAGTACTTTCATGCAAAATCAAGTGTCTGATAACAACTCTAGCCATCAACAGCCCAATAATTCGTGGATCGCAGAACTAGGTAGAACAATAGTTTTAAGCGTTGTTCTCGCCTTGGGAATTCGTACCTTTGTTGCTGAAGCACGTTGGATTCCCTCTGGTTCTATGGAACCGACTTTACATGGTTCCCCAAATCAGTGGGAAGCAGACAAAATTATTGTGGATAAATTAGGCTACAAATTTTCTGAGCCGAAGCGAGGCGATATTGTAGTCTTTTCTCCCACAAAAGAACTACAAAAAGAACAATACCAAGACGCCTTTATCAAGCGTGTAATTGCTTTACCAGGGGAAAAGGTAGCACTCAAGAACGGTAAAGTGTATATCAATGGCAACCCCTTACCAGAGCAACAGTACTTGACAGATAGTCAGCGTACAGTCGTTGACGTTTGTACATCCGGTCAACAACCTCCTTTCCTATCTCAACCCGTCACGATACCAAACAACTCATACTTAGTATTAGGAGATAACCGTAACAGCAGTTACGATAGTCGTTGCTGGGGTGTTGTTCCTCGTGAAAATATTATTGGTCGTGCGGTACTTCGCTTTTGGCCTCTCAATCAAGTTGGGGGAATAGATAAAAAAGAGTTATATAACAATTAATGGTTGGTGGTTAGTGGTTAGTGGTTAGTTGTGAAATACACTGCCTCAAAACAAAGCTAAATACGCCTCTATATTAAGCTAATAATTCTATAACTGGCACAGCCTCAGTCAACCTAATTCTTGTGGAATGGGCGTCCTCACCCGCCCATCTGTGCAAATTTAGAGCGCAACAGCTTAGCTAGAAAGCCCGGTCATGACCACCGGGCTTGTTTTTTGGATTTCTCTTTTGTACGGTGCTCACGTCTGATATTCATTCAATAAAGGTAACTCGGCTAAATACGTGTTTGGCAATCCTGCCAGTTTGCAGCTAGAAATGATAGAAAGTGTCATCATGGAAAATACTGAGACACTAAAAATAATTCTCCAGCAGTTAAAAGTCTAGATTCTGATTGCCGCAGTACTTCCTTAAAGATACGCGGTTTCCACGCTCCCAAGAGGTTTTCGATGAATCAAGATCCATCAACATCTAATTATGGCAATATTCTTATAGTTGATGACCAGCTTGATAACTTACGCGTATTATCAACTGTTTTAGCAAAAGAGGGGTATCACGTTCGTAAAGCCCTCAACGGGCAAATGGCTTTAACTGCCGTCAAGACCTTGCCCCCAGACATTATTTTGCTAGATATTAATATGCCGGAAATGGACGGCTATGAGGTATGCGAAAGATTAAAAGCCGATCCAGCAAACAGCAACATACCCGTGATTTTTATTAGTATTTTAGATGATGTCTTAGATAAGGTCAAAGGAATTAAAGTTGGTGGTGCAGATTACATTACCAAACCATTTCAGTTTGAAGAGGTCATTGCACGGGTACAAAATCAACTGACTATTCAAAAATTACAAAGAGAACTTCGAGAAACCAACCAAAAGCTTTCAGAGCAAAATGCTTTGTTGTTATTAGAAATAGAAAAACGTGTCAAAGTTGAATCTGCCTTACAAACAGCTAACGACAAACTGAGAGAATTGGTTTGGGTGGATAGTTTAACACAAGTTTCTAACCGCCGTTTTTTAGATGATTACTTGCAACGAGAATGGCAGAGGTCAGCACGAGAGCAACTTCCTCTTTCTTTTATTCTGTGCGATATAGACTATTTTAAATCTTACAACGATACCTACGGTCATGTAGCAGGTGATGATTGTTTGCGGAAGGTGGCTCGGGCTATTCGTTATGCAGTTAGGCGTCCTGCCGATGTGGTAGCTCGTTATGGAGGAGAAGAGTTTGCTGTGATTTTACCCAACACAAATTTTCATGGAGCAGTGCGAGTAGCTGAAAATGTTAGGTTACGGATAAAAGAATTAAAAATTCCTCATTCATCATCTTTTGTGAAAAATTATATTACCTTAAGTATGGGTATAGCAACTAAAGTTCCCGTGAATCCGTCTTTACCAAAAACTCTTATCGCTGCTAGTGACAAGGCTCTCTATCAAGCGAAACTACAAGGACGTAACGGATATTGTGCTTGTGTGCCTGTTGCCCGACAAAATTGCTCCGGAAATCTTTCTGTCGCGGGAGAAATTAAATGTTGGAATAAACAATATATCTTTGAGGAGGAGGGTTCTTTGAGTGAAGATTAGTAAAAATTAGTTTTCAAGCTAGTCGCTCGGAAAAAAAGGTTGACTCCTGCAATCATTAAAAGTCTAATTTTTTTAAAATGCATTTACATCAAGAATACAAAGGCAATATTTTAGTTGTTGATGATACACCGGATAACCTACGTCTGTTATCTGCAATGCTAACAGCACAAGGTTATGAAGTTCGTAAAGCATTAAATGGTAAAATGGCATTAACTGCTTGTCAGATGGTTTTGCCGGATGTTATTCTGCTTGATATTAATATGCCAGGTATGGATGGGTATGAGGTTTGCAAGCAACTTAAAGTAGATGAAAGAACTTATGATATTCCAGTGATTTTTATTAGTGCTTTAGATGATGTATTGGATAAAGTAAAAGCTTTTGATGTCGGAGGTGTAGATTACATCACCAAACCTTTCCATGGAGCAGAAGTTTTATTGCGGATTGAAAATCAAATCAATTTACGTTTACTCCAACATAAACTAAAAGAAAAGAATTTATTGTTACAAAAGACTCTTGACGAATTAAAAGTTGCCCAAGTCCAACAAATTCAAAATGAGAAAATGGCAGCATTGGGACAGATGGTTGCTGGAATTGCCCACGAAGTTAACAACCCAATTAGTTTGATTTACGGAAATATTGAGTATGTTAGTCAGTACGTACAACAGTTAATTAACGTCGTGGAAGTTTATCATGATGAGTATCCAAATCCAACAGTAAAAATTCAGCAAACAGTTCGGGATATAGACTTACACTTTTTGATGAATGATGTGCGAAACTTGATGGGTGCTATGTACAGGGGAGCCGATCGCATCCGGCAAATAGTACTGGCACTACAAAACTTTTCCAGACTTGATGAAGCGGATATGAAGCCAGTCAATATCCATGAAGGGATAGATAGTACTATTGTCATGTTGCAGCATCGACTGAAAGAAACAGCCCATCGTCCCAGCATTAATGTTACAACAGAATACAGTAATTTGCCTTTGGTGAGTTGTTATCCTAGCGAGCTCAATCAGGTGTTTATGCACATCATAAGTAATGCGATTGATGCTTTGGATCGGGGAGTGGGGAGTAGTGAGTGGGGAATAGGGAAAGAAAGACACCCTACTCACCACTCACCACTCCCTACTCCCCAGATTAATATTCACACTCAACTGACAAGCAATAATACAGTTAGAGTTAGCATTGCTGATAATGGTCCGGGGATGGATGAGTCAGTGCGATCGCGCTTATTCGATCCTTTCTTCACAACAAAGCCTGTGGGAAAAGGGAGTGGGCTGGGATTATCAATTAGCCATCAAATTGTAGTCAAAAAACATCAAGGAAAAATCAAGTGTCACTCTTCGGTTGGGCAAGGAGCAAATTTTATCATTGAAATACCAATTGAGCAACCAGAAACAACGTTGAGCAACGAAGACTGAAAAGTTGTAGCTTGACAAGTACTATTGCGGAGTATGAAGATAAAGATAAGAATCTTCATGATACAATAAAAGCCCTCAATGGTGTCTAAGCTTAGCAATTCATTTCCCCGCACCTCATGACTTTTTGAATTAATGTTCTACATTTTTCTAATGCATTGCATAATAGAATTGTGACTTATTTGTTAGACCCTTTACGTTCGCTTGAGGAAGGTCACTGGTTCAAGCTCATATGCGGAGCCAGCTTCCAACATCTGCCTGCAGTCAGAAGCTTAACATTAGCCTATACATTGGCGGGGGCTGACTGCATAGATGTTGCTGCCGATCCGTCTGTGATTGCTGCAGCTAAGGAGGGGCTGCAAATTGCATCGGAGTTGGGTAGGTCGGCTCAACAGCAAGGATTTAGCTGGTACGAAAAAAAACCGCTATTGATGGTCAGCCTGAATGATGGCGAAGACCCGCATTTTCGGAAAGCTGAATTTCATGTCACTCAATGCCCCACAAACTGCGATCGCCCCTGTGAAAAAATTTGTCCGACCCAAGCAATTGTTTTCGAGGGCGTAAATAGCAACTTGTCGGGAGTCTTATCCCAAAAGTGTTACGGTTGCGGTCGTTGCATTCCTATATGTCCATATGATATAATTTATACAAAGTCATATGTATCAACACCGGGAGCGATCGCACCATTGATATTGTCAACTGGGGTAGATGCCGTAGAAATTCATACAAATGTTGGGCGTTTGTCAGAATTCAAAAGATTGTGGCAAGCTATAGTGCCGTGGGTTGAGCAGTTGAAGTTAGTAGCAATTAGCTGCCCGGATGGTGATGGTTTGATTGACTATCTTCACACTCTCTATGAAGTCATTAGCCCCCTACCTTGTGTCCTAGTTTGGCAAACAGATGGTCGTCCGATGAGTGGAGATATTGGCGATGGTACGACATTAGCAGCCGTTAAGTTAGGGCAAAAAGTTTTGGCAGCAAAATTACCGGGATATGTGCAGTTGGCAGGAGGAACCAACAGCTACACTGTTGCTAAGTTACGGGCAATGGGCTTGTTGAACGATTTTAGATTGCCGATTTTAGATTTTGGATTAGAAGACTATGATTCACAATCTAAAATCCAAAATCCAAAATCCAAAATCCAAAATCCAAAATCCAAAATTGCCGGAATCGCATACGGTAGCTACGCCCGAGTCTTGCTGTCACCGATTCTAGAAGAGTTAGAACAACCGGAGGTGAGTCAAGCCAGTGTCAAAATAAGCATGCGCCTAGAAGAAGAACCATTATTGCTCTGGCAAGCAGTTAAGCTTGCAGATTCCCTCGTTTCCCAGCTCAAGTCGCGGCAATAGGGGCTATTTGTCCTAAAAACCGCCTTTCAGACATTTTCCAAGAAGGAAAACCCCACTATGGAAATGTCCTCGCTATCTCTAAAAAACGTCACCATAGAAAGCATGACGATTACAGACGATCTCCAAAAATTATTAGATATATTGCCCCAAGACCTGCGGCAAACTCTAGAAAAGCATCCACAACGAGATAGCTTAGTTGAAGTAGTCTTGGATTTAGGTCGTCGCCCAGAAGCTCGGTTTCCATCAGCAGCTGAGTATCTGAGTGAAGTACCCGTTACTCAAGAACAGATAGATGATTGCATTCAAAGAGTGGGAATTTTTGGTGGAGATAATCGGGCAGGAATTGAGCAAACCCTGCACCGGATCAGTGCCATCCGCAACCGCAGTGGAAAGATTATAGGTCTAACCTGTCGCGTTGGTCGGGCGATCTTCGGAACAATTGGCACGATCCGCGATTTAGTAGAAACTGGAAAATCGATTCTCATGCTAGGACGCCCAGGTGTGGGCAAAACAACAGCGTTGAGGGAAATTGCCCGCGTTTTGGCTGATGAACTGAATAAACGAGTGGTGATTATCGATACCTCTAATGAAATTGCAGGTGATGGTGACGTTGCTCACCCCGCTATTGGGCGATCGCGACGGATGCAAGTGGCTCATCCAGAACTACAGCATCATGTGATGATTGAAGCGGTGGAGAACCATATGCCAGAAGTCATCGTTATTGATGAAATTGGTACGGAACTGGAAGCCCTAGCCGCCCGTACCATAGCCGAACGAGGCGTCCAATTGGTAGGAACCGCTCATGGCAACCAGATTGAAAACTTGATAAAAAACCCGACGCTTTCAGATTTAGTGGGTGGTATCCAGGCTGTGACGCTGGGAGACGATGAAGCTAGGCGGAGGGGGACTCAAAAAACTGTTTTGGAACGAAAAGCCCCTCCGACTTTTGAAATTGCCGTAGAAATGTGGGAACGAGAGCGCTGGGTAGTACACGAAAGTGTATCAGATACAGTAGATACTCTTCTTCGAGGACGGCATCCTAACCCGCAAGTCAGAACTGTTGATGAGAACGGCAAGGTGGTTATTACCCGCCAAGTTATTCCCCTGACGACTCGCACGCAAGCAACTGTTGGGGAGGAAACGTTTGCAACCTCAGCCAGACATTCCAACGGTTGGCGCACAACCGGACAAATGCTACCCCTGCCTTCACTAGGAACTGAAACACAAAATGGTTCGGGGAAAAGCGAGTTTGACCGCTTGTTGGATGAATCTTTAACTCAATTTGATAGCTTTGATACTGAAAATAGGTATCCGGGACCGAATGGCGAAGATTTACCACTGCACATATACCCCTATGGTGTCAGCCGCAGTCAATTAGATCAGGTCATTCAGGTTCTATCTTTGCCGATAGTCTTGACAAAAGATATTGATAGTGCTGATGCAATATTGGCGTTGCGATCGCACGTCAAAAATCATGCCAAATTGAGGCAATTAGCGAAAGCCCGCCAAGTCCCAATCCACATGATCAAAGCCAGCACCATGCCGCAAATTACCAGAGGGTTGCGACGCTTGCTGAATCTTGACGATCCCGAAATTGGCGACGAGCGCGAAATGCAACTTTTTCTTCACAGCGCCAGTGATGATGAGATTGACGCCCTAGAAGAAGCAAGACTTGCTGTCGAGCAAATTGTGATCCCCAAAGGGCAACCAGTCGAATTGTTACCTCGTTCTGCTTCAGTACGGAAAATGCAACATGAGTTAGTAGAACACTATCGTCTCAAGTCTGATAGTTTTGGGGAAGAACCAAATCGGCGTCTGCGGATTTATCCGGCATAATTTCGTCTTCAAGTCCTTTGTCATCAGGGTGCGTTAGCTTCCACGTAACGCACCATTTTAATGTTTTTTTAACTTTATTCTTGTGGTGCAGGCATCTTGCCTGCACGGGACGGGCGGGACGCCCATCCCACAATTAACTACATTACTCCCTTTCCGCCCGAAGATTACCTATTTAAATGAACCACAAAGACGAGGCAGCGCGTTGCGGGGGTTCCCCCCTTTGTAGCGCCTGCCGTCGTAAAGAGCACGAAGAAAGAGGAAAAGCAGATCGGTAATCTTATAGCGAGAAGGGAGCAGTCTTTCGGTTGCTGCTCACGGTAGGTCACCCACAATCCCTTAATTACTGATCTAGTCTGAGTTTCACATAATTTGCCATTTGCTAACTTTAGTTGTGCAAACCTTGAGAGTATAAATTTTAGCAATCTAAACCTTAGTGGTATTAACCTAAGTCGTAGTAACCTTAGTACTGCCAACCTTAGTGGTACCAACCTTAGTGGTGCCGACCTTAGTGGCGCAAACCTTAACGGTGCCATACTAGATAATACCAACCTTAGTAATGCCAACCTTAGTAATGCCAACTTTAATGGTGTAGACCTCCGTACTGTAATAATCAACTCTGAAACAATACTTAGTCCTAAATGGCGTTTAGTTTGGGAAATATTTCAAAAATACCAATCTCAGTAATGCAAATCTCAGTAATGTCAATTTAACTAAAGCCAACCTTAGTGGTGCTAACTTAAACGGTACTTACTTAAAAGGTGCAAATAATCTAACTATTATGCTGCAGACGGCTCAATCACAGAAAGAACTGTCAATATTATTATGCGATCGCCGCTACTAGAATTCATGAGTTTGTGCGACCCACCTTTTAAGATTCAGAGTGAGGAATTGGTGAAGGTCGAAATTGAAAACGGAGGCGAAGAAGAACCCGTATTAGAAGGATTCATTGACGCTTTAGTTGTACAAAATCGACTTTGGGTAGTGTTAATTGAAGCGAAGCGATATGGTTTGAGTGTTATGCAAGCTCTAGGGCAAACTTTAGCTTACATGATGGCAAACCCTAACTCAGAAATGCCAGTTTTTGGAATGATAACGACTGGCGAAGACTATATTTTTATCAAGCTGAATCAGCAGATGCGTCAATATGCTTTATCTAACAAGTTTACTCTCTCCAACCCAAGAGAAAACGAGTTGTACCAAGTTATGCGAGTCATCAAGAGAATTGTTAGCTTAATCAATAACAAATGACAAATGACAAATGACAAACTTAACTTGATGCTAAAACATCTTGTAGTTTTGCCACCATCTCAGTTCGTGCCGAGACTTCTAACTTGCGAAACATCCTTTTTAAAGCTTGTTTAACTGAATTTTGTGTAATCCAAAGTTTTTCCCCAATTTCTGCATTTGTTAACCCCTGTGCGACGAGTGCAGCAATCTCTAATTCTCGTGGTGTCAAGCGATTGGCTAGAAGTGAATTGAGGGCTTTTGGTTTCGCTTGCGCTTGTAAAGTAGCAATTTTTGCTGACAAGTGCAAGCATAATGCACTGAGATCGGCAAGATCGTTAGCGTCAAAGGCGGGATCGCCGCTAGCACGTGTTAAATTCAGCGATCCCACAAGACGACCCTCACAAACGATTGGTCCGCTCATGACGTGTTCGTGATCGTGGCGGGAGCAAAAATTTTTCCAGTCTCCTGAGGGTAACACCAATTCCTCATGGGCTGGAGCATGACGCTCAACCACATATTGCCCTACTGGGTTGCTTTCTAAACAAACATCTGGGATAACCTTTACATCAGCCTCCGCCGTATAATGGTCATCTACTAGATATATACCCCAGTGCTGCACACCAAAATACTCGCCAACTTTATCCATGACAGCTTGTCGTAGTTCTTGCTCGTTTTGAGCTTTGGCGATCGCCTGAAATAGCTCATGAAGGGAGTTAGCCATTGCAATATAAGTGTACCCAGTTGAGGACTATGCATTCTTAATAATTATTTCTATGCTAGCTGATAGGAGCAAAGGTAAAAACTTACATAAATAGTAACTATAGGAGAATCACGTGACCGCAACACAAGTCTCTGCCCAAGAATTCTTTCGGGCTGCTTACGAAAACCGCTACACTTGGGATAAAAACTTCCCTGGGTATACTGCAGATGTAACCTATAAGCATGGTGAGAAAGTGTTTGCAGGCAAAGTTCGCGTCAATGCCAATCTCAAAGCAGAAGTCTTTGAGGTAGAAGACGAGCAAGCAACCCAGGCGTTGAATAATCAGTTGTGGGAAATAGCCATTCACCGTATTCGTCGTACCTTTGAAGAAACCCACGGCGCAAACACCTTTCGCTATGGTGCGACTGATGAGACTGGTGCTGTGGAGATTTTAATGGGTGGTAAGGCAGAAGGAGATAAATATAAACTCCGCAATAACGAGGTGTGTCTTGTCCACCGACACATTCATGGGGTTGTTGTAACTATTAATACCTTTAGCAGTCACGATACAGGTGAAGGCTACCTCTCCCACACATATGACTCTGTTTACCACGATCCAAAAACAGGCGAACAGAAGGGTGGAAGAAGTGAATTTGAGGACGAGTACGAGAAGGTTGGCGACTACGTTATTCTAAATCGCCGCTTGATTCGGACTGAGGGGGATAAGCAAGTCCATACCCAAGAAATTATCTTCTCGAATATCAAATTGTTAGAGCCTACTGCTGAGTAGTTATGCGGTAACAATAGTAGAGCTTTTTATCTAAATTTTTTGTAAACAATCCTGTTATGGTGCAATTTGCACTTAACGGGATTTTTTTATGATATAATTGAAAACCTATATTTTCGGTTTGTAGTTGCGCTGTCTTCGCTAAAGCGCAACTGCAAACTATTGTATTTGAAATACTGGAACTTGATTGAATACTTAATTGAAAACCTAATCTTAAGCACTTTTCTAAAAAATTCATCTAGATATCACAATATTTTTGAGTACAGAAATAATACGGATAAATCAACTTTTTGTATTTTAGAATTTTCTTTCTTTCAGGATAAACACTTTTTTTGTGTTAAGATAAAAAACATAAAGAAAAAACTCCGGATAGATGCCGAGAATAAGTACTTGTTTCAAAACTCTTTATTATGTATATCTTGAAAAGATTTTAGATACTGTTACTAAGAGCGCGGAATTTATATTTTGATATTCAACAGACTTTGTAAGTAAAAACACTCTCTCAACAACAGTCAGTTTATTAGGGTCTACTACCATGAGCAGAAACCGTCCTACAAACCTCAACAACCGATTGAACGAAATTATCAATCAGCTTGAGCCATCAGCAAGCCAAAACTATCTAAAGATTCTTGAGCCAAACTCAGAAGCGATCACCTTCTCAAGACCGTTAAAAGTTAATCCATAGGGTAAAATTATCTCGAAGGACAGGCGAGACGCCCATCCCACAAGAAGTTTTGACGATCTCAGTGTTTTTTTGTACCACAACCCAAAATGACAGATGAGCGATTTGAGTCATCGGCTCAAATCGCTCATTTAACGCCTATAGATGAAAGGATCTTAAAGAAATCCCTAAAGAATTAATTTAGCCGGGAATGACTTGAACAATCAGCGATCGTTTATCAAGTGACTGGACTTTACCCACTGAACCAAGATCCTTGACAATCCGGTCTAACAATTCTCCAGCATTACTGCGATATTGATTTTCTCGACCTCTTAAACGAATCACAAATTTTACTGAATCGCCTTTACTCAACCACTCAGTGGCTTGATGGATGCGTAAATCGTAATCAGCTTGTCCTACGTTTGGACGAAACCGAACTTCCTTGACTGTGGGTCTGGCACTCTGTGTTTGACGCTTTTTCTTTTGATACTGAAGCTTGCCATAGTTCAGGATCTTCGCCACCGGGGTGTCTTTGCTTTCCGAGACTACAACTAGGTCAAGGTCTACGCTCTCAGCTAGTTGTAGAGCTTCACGGGTGTCAGTCAAACCACGATTGTTATTTTCGTGGTCAATCAAGAAGACTTGAGGTGACTTGATTTGTGAGTTGATGAGTTGCTTTTGAATTACGATAACGTTTTCCTCTCAATTGTTCAACACTTTGCTTTACAAGTAATACCAAGGTAGCACAACACTAATTATGAATATAATTAGGATGTTATGGTGTGTTAAAAAAACTACTACTTTACTTTGGCTGGACAAACTTACTATACATTTATTATATCGAGATTTATTCAGCTAACATATCAGTAGTAAAAACAAATTAGTAGTAAAAATTATAACATATAATTCGAGAGGGGCTAACTAAAGTTCCGCCCAATACCTATCTACCTCAAAAGAAATACAGGTCTCAAAACTAGATTGTTGAGTGTAATGCTTTGCCCGTAGGATATTCATAACCCTGCACTTATAGCAACATAATATTGCACTGATGGAAAAAGCGATCGCACTACCCAATTACATCAACAATCAGTGGTGTACTTCTAGCGCTACAGAGTTTTTGGACGTTATCAATCCAGCGACGGCAGAGGTAGTGGCTAAAGTCCCACTATCGCCAGCTTCTGAGATAGAGCAAGCTACCCAAGCAGCCTCAGAGGCTTTTGGGAGTTGGCGGCGTATACCACCGACAGAACGAGTACAGTATCTATTTAAACTCAAGAATTTACTGGAAGAACACTTTGAGGACTTGGCTCGCACCATTACCTTAGAATGCGGTAAAACTTTGGCCGAGTCCAAAGGAGAAATGCGCCGCGCTATTGAAAATGTTGAAGTCGCCTGCGGAATCCCCATGATGATGCAAGGAACCAACTTGGAAGACATTGCTAGAGGTATTGATGAAATAATGATCCGACAACCCTTAGGAGTCTGCGCTGTCATTGCGCCGTTCAACTTTCCAGGAATGATCCCCTTTTGGTTTTTGCCCTATGCCATTGCTTGTGGAAATACTTACATCGTTAAGCCATCAGAAAAAGTTCCACTGACAATGCAAAAAGTGTTTCAGTTATTGGAAAAAACAGGATTGCCTCAAGGTGTTGTTAACCTGGTCAATGGTGCCAAAGAAGTTGTCGATGCAATTTTGGACGATCCCAAGATTCGAGCCATTAGCTTTGTTGGTTCTACTCCAGTCGCAAAGTATATATATAGTAGAGGGGCCGCGAACGGCAAGCGCGTTCAATGCCAAGGCGGTGCTAAAAATCCACTGATTGTTTTGCCAGATGCAAATTTGGAGATGACAACACGCATTGCGGCTGATAGTGCCTTTGGTTGTGCTGGACAGCGCTGTCTTGCTGCTTCCATAGCTGTCACTGTTGGAGAAGCACGTCGGAGTTTCACGGAAGCGATCGCAGAAACTGCTCAAAAGCGTGTCGTTGGTTGTGGTTTAGACTCAGGTGTTGAAATGGGACCCGTAATTAACGCGCAAAGCAAGACCAGAATTGAGAGTTTAATTCAGCAGGGAGCAGATGAAGGCGCAAAAGTTTTAGTAGATGGTAGATGTCCTAGTATACCAAGTTATGAAAAGGGGTATTTTGTACGCCCTACAATTCTGCAAAACGTAGATCCATCGGGTGAAATTGCCCGCACAGAAATATTTGGTCCTGTACTGAGCCTAATTCATGTAGAGACAATCGAGCAAGCGATCGCCCTAGTCAACAACGGTCAATATGGGAACATGGCTTGTTTATTTACATCAAGTGGTGCTGCAGCACGTAAATTTCGCTATGAAGCCGAGGCAGGTAATATAGGTATAAATATAGGAGTAGCCGCACCAATGGCGTTTTTCCCATTTAGCGGTTGGAAAGAAAGCTTTTTTGGCGACTTACACGGTCAAAGCAATCATGCAGTGGAATTTTTTACTCAAACAAAAGTCGTTGTAGAACGTTGGCCTAGCAACTGGTCTCGTCAATTCTAATTGGGGAATAGGGAATGGGAAATGGGGATCGTGGTGCGGGCGTCCCCGCCCGCCACTCATACAAGACAGCCAAGGATACCTAGTCTAGTTCTTAGGCAAGACCTAACTGCTGTTTTAAAGTTTCTGGTACTCTAGCGGTTTCTAACCCCCTTACTCCATCCCATTTTGTATTTTCATTCCAAACGGCTTTTCTTTCAAATTCGCCCTTGGGAGTAAGACCTTTGAAGTTAGCGCCTTCTAGATTTGCACCTTCTAGATTTGCACCTTCTAGATTCGCTTCACTGAGGTCAGCACCTTCTAGGTTAGCTCCTTTAGCAGTTCTTCCTTGAAAGCGCAACTCATCAAAACCATCTAGTATAAATAGAAATCTCGTGTTACGATCAGTCAACCAGCCATCATTACTTTTAGCAAAGTCCTCTTTAATAACAGCACGAAGGGTATGTTCAATATTGGGTTCAAAAGCATCTATATCTCGGAGTCGAATCAATATTGGTGTCCAAACCGGATGCAAGTGTTCTCTTACCCAATCAGCAAACATCCGACAAAAAACGCTTTTTCCCTGTCCCGGTCCTGCTTGAATAAACATTACCTGACTGTTTTTACTTGGGTTAGTCAATTGGTCTGTTGCCCAAGTTTTTAAATCAACCGCTTTATATTCTTTAACTTTCCCGTTAGAATCTAGCAACTGGGCTTTAAGGGGTACGTAGATATCGGGGATTTTGAAGGGTTCATCAAAGACTTTCCACTTCTCCAACCCTAATGGATCGATAGGATTAGGGGATATCTGTTCTTGTAAGTAATATTCAATACTACTAAATTTTTGACGTGCTCCTATTTCCTGAGATACTGTTATGTGTGGTTTGATTTTCTTAGCTATGTCTGTATTCTTGGATTCTTCGTAAGGTAAAAGTGATTCTATTTGTGCTTTTGTTCTCCAAGCTACCCACCCAGTCACAATGGGAATAACACGTTGCTCCAGCCCAATTTGCTTTAGGTAACGCGATAGTTGACCATTAAGGGCATGACCTAACCAAGAATTAGGAAAGTCCCTTAAAGCCTCTTGACTTCGCTCTGAAGTTAATTCAACTTCTCCTAATTCATCATCAAATTGCTGCTTAATTTCCTGACCTAATGTCCCTGCACCAATTTTTGTTCTTAACCATTCATTTTTTTGAACTAAAGCATCAAAGCTTTCTATATAAGCTAGAGGAAACGCAATCGCTACCCACTCTTCTAAATCTAGTTCCTGCTTCTTAGTGCGGTAAAGCTCTAGTCCTTTTTTCGTTAATCCCACAAACGCTAGCCCTGCTGCAATTGGCTGTGCTACCGGAACAAGGGCTGCCCCTAACAAACCTAAAGCTAAAGCCACTTCTATAGTGGCTTTAGAACCTTCTGCTCCAAATTCTACAATCTTTCCTAAGTCTTGGTTTAAGGAATTCCTTACTTGATTAAATTTTTTCACGATCCTAATTCCTCTCAAAGAGCAAAGTGACTTACAGACACTGTTCTTTATTTTTGTGAAGGATAAATTTATTGAAAACAAAGTTATATGGAGTGAATATAGTATTCAGTTACTGGTTCTATCCTCTAATTAAGCTAATACACATGGAAAGAGTAAATATTGAAATTTTAACACAGACATATCTCTAAAACCCTTGAATTGACACATCTCTTAAAAAAAGAAACCAGAAGTTTGTTCATAAATAGACTATTTTCATGTAGATGCCAGCTTATTTACCTAGCTGATTGACCATTCTAAACCTTGCGCCAGTATGCCGAACCATTGCGCGTTCTATCAATCAGTCCTCGCTCGAATAATTCTCGTCTTAACAAAGCTGCATCACCAAAGTTGTGATGCTGATTCAGCAATTGGTTAACCTCTTTCTCAGAATAAATAGTATCAATCTCAAATTTGTTTGCCAAATACTCCAGAACTAATTGCTGAAATCTACCTCTATTGCGTTTAGAAGGCCATTCTTTAACTCGTCCTTGTTCGTCTAAGTACCTTTTCAAGTCATTTGAGTCATTCATAGCTTTTGTGTGAATGTTGTCATAATTGTGCTGACTAAGGATAATTGAGTAGTGTAGCGCACTTAGTATTGCCTCGGCTTATTCAAATCATTACAGGCGATCAAAACTAATAAGAAAGAAAATTAAAAACTAGTGCCTACAACCGAACAACTAAAAACCTTAATGGGATTTGACTGCACAGGTAATAGCATTCATGAACGACGGCAGAGGTAGAGGACAGGGACTAGTGATAATATTGCCATCTGCGATCGCAGGTTCATCGATAACTATAGCACCTGCATTTGCTAAGTCAACATGGATATTCCAAGAACTAGTTGCTTTTTTGCCTTTTAGCAAACTAGCATCTATCAGCACTTGTGGGTCGTGACAAATAGCGCTCACTATCTTACCAACAGCAGCAGCTTCTTGCAAAAATTTGATAGCTTTGAGAGTCTATCGAGGGTTTAAAAGGTAAAGGGTGTCCTAAGAGTACCGATATTTTATAAAACCTTCAATTTAGGAGACAATTATAATAGTAGTAATCAGAGTAAAATTAAATGCATGTTATCAGTCGCAGGATTTTGCGAGAGTTTTGTAAAGTACACGCAGATGCCTGTGATGTACTTTATGATTGATACAGAGTGGCAACTAAGGCTGAATGGAAAAATCTGCTTGAAGTTCAAGCTATTTATCCAAAAACAGAAGCCGTTGGCAACTTTACCGTGTTTAATATCAAAGCAAATAACTACCGTTTGATTGTTGATATTGTTTACGAAACGCAAAAAATCTATATTAAATATGTCATAACTCACGCCGAATATGATAAGGATAAATGGAACAATGACCCGTACTTTTAATGCTGAATTCTATGGGAAATTGCTAGCCGAGTATCAACCAAAAACAATTACTACCGAAGAAGAAAATGAACAAGCTATCAAACTTGCTTTAGCCCTAGAGCATCGTCCCAATCGTACACTAGAAGAGGAGACGTTGCTAGAACTGCTGGTAACGTTAATCGAGAAGTTTGAAGAAACCCATTACCCAATCCCTCAAGGTACTCCCCATTCTATGCTAATCCATTTGATGGATGCACGCGATCTGACGACCGAAGCATTAGCTGAGGTAATTGGCTCGTTAGAAGTCGTGCAGGAAATTGTTAATGGCGATCGCACCATTAATAAAGCAGAAGCAGAAGTACTGGCGGACTATTTTCATGTAGATGCCAGCTTATTTACCTAGCTGATTGACCATTCTAAACCTTGCGCCATTATGCCGAACCATTGCGCGTTCTATCAATCAGTCCTCGCTCGAATAACTCTCGTCTTAGCTAACGACTATCTACCCAGCCGTGACCATTAACGATCGCACCATCGGGCATGATGGTATTACAGAAAAGAGTTTCAGGGCTACCGCTAACCCCTTGGAAGAAGGCATTGCTGAGATTAGCTTCAGTCAAGTTGGCGTAATCCAATCTAGTAAGGAACATTCGAGCTTCTCTCAAATCAGCATTCGTGAGATTGACAGCAGTAATGCCCCGGTTAATAGAGTACCAGGGAGTAAAGATTCTTGCAGAACCGGAGGACTACGATCGCTACTGCTATTTTGTTGCTGGAACTGTATTTCCATCTCCCATATACTGTGCCACCTTGGGATTGCCATGTAACCTGAACAATGCTTCAGCATCCTCTGGTACAAAACCACGAACAAAGAAACGAGGCGTTTCTAGAATTTTCAAACCCTACCTCTGTAACAATCACTGTTTGAAGATTTATCAATGTTAACTCAATGCTGAAGCTCAAGCCAAGACGCTTTTACTAATTTGGTTTTCAGATAGGCAAACGATTCCTTTAAGTCACACAAGAGTCCGCTGCTAATTTATTTTGGGTCGATTTTGGTCAGATTCATTTTCCTCATACTTTGACCCCTACCGCTCAATCCCTTGTCAATTCTTAAATTTAGAATTGCTGGGTGTTCTCCACAAGTTCTTCATTTTTTGACTGTACTTTGGATAGTGTGAAACAACTCGAAATTGAGGAATTAGCAATGAAAAAGGTTTTTGATTTTATTTACCGCTTAATTGGTCTAGAAACTGAAGATTCACGCCTCAGTGATTCCTACAAGTAGTATGCTTTTGGGCGCAAGTAACGGAGATGCAAAAGCGCCATAATTCATTTATGTGTAATTCCTAAATTAAATTTTCGATTTGGAAAATTCAGCCAACAACTTTTAACAAGTTGCTAGCAATGTACCCAGCTTTGTATTTGAATCTTGCTCTGTATTTAGCAGAGCATTTTTTATTTTGCAACGAAAATTACCGTAGGGCGATCGATGCAAATATTTTTTCACTATTCAGGCACCAGTGCATGGCAAATTCCGTCTTGTTAACAGTGACCAGTGACCAGTGACTAGTTAATCAGGGTTCAGTGTTCAGAGTAAATTGGCAAAAAGTGAAGGAGTGAAATGTGAAAATAACAGTTATTGGAAAAACATTGTTGGCATCAGTGAGTTTGTTGGCTTTATTTGCTCCACAAAGTGCTTGTGCTCAACTAGTACCACAACCCTGGGTGTCAGTGGGTAGCAAAGAAGGTGATATTACTTATTCTGTTGGTGCAAGGGCTTTAAATCTTGGGGCTGAATTAGGTGTTGGCCCTGATGGTGCAGTTGGCGTAGATGTACTCAAGTTTATTCCTTTACCTGTAATTTCACCATATGTGGGATTGGGGTACTATTCGGAAGATAAGGGTGTTGCTTTTTCTGGTGGAGTTCAGACAAGGGCTACTGATAACGTTTTTGTGGGTGTAGGTTACAATTCTGTGCGAGGAATCAACGGGCAATTGGGAATCAGATTTTAACAAGAAGGCAAAAATTTTCATCACTCATTATGAAAATCCCTACTCCCTACTCCCTACTCCCTACTCCCCACTCCCTACTGAGTAAAGCTCTCACTTTTTCTGCAGAATCTTGTTGCAATGCGGAGGCTGCGATCGCTTCTGCTTGGTCTCCAGTCAACTGAGCGATCGCTTGCTTAAATGCAGGAATAGACCGAGGATTCAGGCTGACCTCATTCAGCCCCAATCCCAGTAGGAGCGGTGTTGCGAGGGGGTCTGATGCCAGTTCACCACATAATCCTACCCAAATCCCGGCTGTACGTGCAGCTTGGACAGTTTGTTGAATCATTCGCAACACCGCAGGGTGAAAGGCATCTACCAAATTTGCTACGAGTGGATGGGTGCGATCGGCTGCCATAACATACTGGCTGAGGTCGTTGGTTCCAATACTAAAAAAGTCAACCTCAGCAGCGAGTTTATCCGCAATCATAACAGCTGAAGGAACTTCTACCATAATTCCCACTTCCATTTTTTCATCAAAGGGAATACCTGCTTGATGTAATTCACTCTGTACTTCTGCCAGCATTGCCTTAGCTGCTTGTATTTCCTCTACAGTAGCAACCATCGGAAACATGATTTTCATTTGGTGTTCGGGACTGGCTTTTAAAATTGCCCGTAACTGAGGTTTAAAAATTTCGGGATTATCCAGACAATAGCGAATTCCACGCCAACCTAAAAAGGAATTATTTTCTGATAGCAAATTTAAATAAGAAATTGGCTTATCTCCCCCTACATCCAAAGTCCGAATAATCAACGGACGGTTGCCAAGTTGCTGTGCAACACTTAGATAAATCAATTCCTGTTCTTCTTCAGAAGGAGGGGCGATTCGTTCCATATAAAGGAACTCCGTGCGAAACAAACCGACCCCTTCTGCTCCAAATCTTAATGCTTCTTCTGTATCTGTTATACCTGTTATATTGGCGAATACATCAATCTGTCTTCCATCCCGTGTTACTGCCGGACTAAATACTGTTGCTAGTCCTTCGTGGTGAACAGCTTGCTGTGTATTCCGCTTTACTTCGAGTGCATTTAAGACATCTGATTCTGGATTGACCCACATTCTACCACTATCACCATCAAGTGCTGCGATCGCATCATTACTTAAGTGCATAACTTCTTCTGGTAAACCAACAATTGCCGGAATACCCAATCTCCGAGCTATAATGGCGCTGTGAGAAATCGCACTGCCATTCGTCGTGCAGATACCCAGCACTTTTGTTGGGTCTAGCCTAGCTGTCTCAGAAGGGCTTAGGTCTGCGGCAATCAAAATAGCTGGTTCAGAAGGATTCAGATTATCTGGAGAGGAATCAGAAGTTCTGATGTGAGATTGAAATCCAGTCAGCAGACGCAACACCCTTTGCTCTACATCTACTATATCTGCAACTCGCTCTTGTAAGTACGGATCTTCAAAAGTACGATAGTTATTCACCAGTTCTTCAATAACTGCTTGCCAAGAAGCTTCTGCATTTTGATGTTGTCTAAAGATGCGTTGGTGAACCGCCTCTAACAGTACGGGGTCTTCTAAAAACAGCAGATGGGCATCAAAGATTGCAGCTTCTGCATCACCAATTTGAGTACATGCTTGTGAAAGCAGCGACTGAATTTCTTCTTTTGAAATTTGAATGGCGACCCGCAAACGCTGCCATTCAGTTTCTACATCATCTACGTGATATTGCTGAACATCAATGGGATTTGCGGTATGAAGAAAAACTTGTGCTATAGCAATTCCACTAGAAGCTGGTATGCCTTGTATGAAGTGAGGGGGGGAGTAGGGAGTAGGGAGTAGGGAGTGGGGAGTAGGGAGTGGGGAGTGGGGAGTTTCTTGCTCGCCGAAGTTACTTTCAACGAGTTCCTGCAATGCGCTGAGCGCCTCATCTGCATCAGTACCAGTGGCTGCGATCGCTAACTGATGTCCCTGACGTGCAACCAATGTGGCGACTTGGTTTATACTGTCAGCACGGACTGCTTCTGTTCTTCTCGTTAAATTAGATACTAAAATTTGAGATTGAAATCGAGCTGCTGTTGAGACAAATTTAGATGCTGGACGGGCATGTAATCCCAATCTGTTACGGATAGTTACGTGTATTTCTTTTGTTGTTTGTCCAGTGTCATTTGTTGTTTGTCCTTGGCTGCTAACAAATGATGGACTGGTATTCACACCTAATTGGATGGCTTTTGCCGTTAATGATCCCCTCGCCTCAGCCATCACTTGCTGTATACTGCTACCAGACGCGGCGGCTACTGCTGCGGCTACTGCTCCTTCAACGAGTGGGGCTTCACACAAATGCACTTTCTGTTTCTGTTCCATAGTAAGAAACTCTACCGCCATTTCCGCGCTCATCAAAGCGCTTCCCAGATCCATTAAAATGACGACACCTTCATCACTGTAAACTGATGCGATCGCCTCGTAAACCTGCATGGCATCTGTACCTAGCGGATTTTCTGGATCGTCAATTCCTGCAGCAATAGCTAGAGGGACTTTACCCTGAACCATCTGTGCTGCAAGTTCCCGGACTCCTTCTGCCAGTTGTTTGCTGTGAGAGACAATGACAATTCCAACCACGCTAACCCCGTCAACTCTCTTAATTAGCTTTAACCTAACCACATACAGAGATTAAAGCAGAAAGAGTTCTAAGACGCATCAAAAAACTGTAACATCACTTCCTGATGTAATATTCCTTATTGTTAACCATTTTGTTGAACGGGAAGTTTAATCCAAAACTCTGTACCCTTTCCCTGTTCCGATAGACACTCGATAGTTCCTCGATGTTTTTCTGCAATAATCTGGTAACTAATAGCTAAACCCAATCCAGTTCCTTTGCCTACGGGTTTCGTTGTAAAAAAAGGATCGAAAATTCTTTTTTTCACTACCTCGTTCATACCGACTCCATTGTCTTTTATTTTTACAGATATATTTTTGGAGTCATACATTTCAGTACAAATAACAATCTGTCCTTGGTTGTTAATTGATAAAGGGAGCTTTACCAGTAGTGCTTCTATAGCATCAATAGCATTATTGAGCAAATTCATAAAGACTTGATTGAGTTGACTGGGATAGCACTCTACCTTGGGTAGATTGCCATATTCTTTAATAATCTTAATTTCAATTTTGTGACTTTTTTCTTTAAGACGGTGTTGCAATATTAACAGAGAACTCTCTATGCCTTCATGAATATTGACAGATTTCATTTCTGCTTCTTCTATCCGAGAAAAGTTCCGCAAAGATATAACGATTTGACGAATGCGATCAGAACCCATTTTCATGGAAGCAATCATTTTCGGTAAATCTTCTGTGATAAAATCTAGATCTATATTTTCAAGATAAGCTTGTAGTTCAAGAGTGGGAATAACATCAGCTTTTTGATAAAGTTTTATGACTTCTAGCAAATGAGCCACATCTTGTTTGATATGATTTAAGTTGCCATAAATAAAGTTAACTGGGTTATTAATTTCGTGCGCTATCCCAGCCACAAGTTGTCCCAAACTAGACATTTTTTCAGTTTGAATAAGTTGGGCTTGAGTCTGTTGTAGTTGAAGTAAAGTTTTTTCCAGTTGTTCTGCTTGGATGGTAGCAGCCTCTGTCGCCGCACGACTTTGATTGTATAACTCTGCTTGGTCAATTGCGATCGCTAATTGATCTGCTACTCCCAAAATCAGTTCTACCTCATTCTCGCTCCAAATATGAGCAGATTTCGTTTGCTGACATACAAGAACTCCCAACCGATGGGAATGAGTGTAAATAGCTACTGCTAGTAAAGAAGTCAATCCCAAACTTAACAAAAATTCCCGGCTGACACTATCCAATCGCGCATCTGTTAAAACATTATCCAATTGCAGAAACTTCTCTTGAATAATTCCTTGGCTCAATATTTCAACTTTCTCAATAGGAGAGTAACCAACTGGGGACAACAAATTAGCACGACAAGCTTCATGACTGAGTTCAAATCGGATACATTCATCTTCTATATGACACCACAAAAATTGACATCGATCTATCTGAAGGAGTTTGTGAACTTCAGCAACGGCTGTGCTCAGAATTGTATTGAGTTCTAGCGAGTTACGAATATGGCTTGATAGACATCTTTTTAGTAAATTTTCTCGTTCTGCAAGTTCTAGCAAACGAGCTTGAGATTTTGTTAATTCTATCTCAGTTATCTGACGATTGACACTGGCTTTGGCTAGTATCCAAGAACCAATTCCAATTGCCATTACCAATCCGATATAAAGATATAATAATTCAATCAACAACTTATTAGACTTGAGGTCGAAAGCGTCTGC
Source organism: Scytonema hofmannii PCC 7110 (assembly GCF_000346485.2). NCBI lineage: Bacteria > Bacillati > Cyanobacteriota > Cyanophyceae > Nostocales > Scytonemataceae > Scytonema > Scytonema hofmannii. Next base: position 2,639,259 of record NZ_KQ976354.1, on the reverse strand, counting down.
TGACACTTGAGAAACAACCTTCCAGTAGTATGCTTGATAATTTATTTGACTTTGACTGGGTGTAAAAGCTTGTCCCGAACCCGTACTTGATTTTTGTCCTTCTGCTAGTGGATAAACTGTTGTGTAGGTAAACAATCCTTCAGGAGTTTGTAGTTGTCCTGATTCTGTTTGAGATATTTGCTTCCAGACGTCAGGAAACACTTTACCAAAAGTATGGTTTTGACGATTGGGAAACATAAATCCCCACTCATCAGACTTTGCTCCCTTTAACCAGTATCCATCGGCATTGAGCAGCATTGACTGACCTGGTGTGTCGTAACTCACTTGAGCAAAAGAGTCAAGCAGTTTTTTACCAAAGTAGTTCAGTATGATGATACCCCGTTTTTGCCCGCGACTATCAAAAACAGGAGTGCCAAAGCGAATCATCGGCTTTAGTGGTTGCTCAACTTTTCCTCTTTCAATATTTAAGTCTAAGGGCGACACAAATACTTCTCTTTTGTTCAGATGTAAAGTATCATTGAACCAGTAGCGCTTAAGTTGAACTTGTAATTGATCTTTGGGGACTATATTTGGGCGATCGCGGTTAAAATTCACTCTCACGATTTCCTGACCTGTGGTATCTAAAAAACGAATTTGATCGTAAAGTTTTTTATGTTGGGAAAAAGATAAAAATTCTTCAGCAAGTGTTGAGCTTTGCTCTTTGGCTCCTTCCAAGATTTCTTGGAGTTCTATTTGTTCTGAGAGAACCATCAAGTCCGAGACAACCAAGTTAAAGTTTCCTACTATGACTTTAGCTTGCATTTTTACTTTGCGGATTTCACTGATTTTCATGGCGGTTTTCTCCGCCCGTATTTTTCCGTAGTAGAGACCCCCTAGTACAAGTGCAAGCAAAGCGGATAGTGGTAAAAAAACTATCAAGAATTTTTTGTATAAAACTTGTGCTTGGTTTTGTAACGGCATTTTAATATATGACGGTTTCTAGCAAGTGTCAGATATATGGTTCCCAGGAATTCAGGTAACTTAACAAGCATTGTTACTGTCCCACTCGAAAATTACTGATTTGAATGAACCGCAAAGACGCAAAGAGCGCAAAGAAGGAGAAGATTCAATACTGCGTAGGTTTTACGTAAAAATCCGAAAATACGTAGGTTGGGTTGAGGAACGAAACCCAACATTTAAACGAAACCCAACATTTACAAGTATTTGTTGAGTTTCTCCAAGGGTTTTTCCAACCCACAAAAATTCGAGAGCCCTTGTAGTATTGGGAGAAGATTTTAACCACAGAGGCGCAGAGTACGCAGAGGAAAGAGGGCGAGTGCGATCGCTCTCACCTCCACAAAACCCGAAGTACAGATCGCACTAACGCCTATTGAGTTGCACTCTCACTTTTTCCTAAAACCGGAAAACTGACAGCCATTGCTGTATAACGATGTGTAAGGAAACATCTTGTTCTCAGAGGATGTTTGAAAAGTCATGATTAATGTATCAAATATTTTTTACCCCTCCCAACCTCCCCTGATAAAGGGGAGGAGCGGTTTATTCTATCTTCAAGAAATAGTTATATTTTTGAATTTAATCCCTACCTGGCTTTAATGTGGTCTTTAAAGTTACCCAGCAATCTTCCATCAGAGCGTCTCGCATTGTTTTTTCGTCATGAAAAGTCGATGATAAAAGCCGTCCTTCATAAACCAAATTGACCTCACTCTGCTCAAATGGCCAAGGAGAGACTGTAATTTGAGAGAGATTGTTTTTATTTTCTCTCAGAGTTAATTGAAGTGCGATCGTGCCATCAACTGTTGGTACTTGAGTGACCTCTTGTTTATCGACAAATCCCTGACACAAAAGAATTGAGAGAGTGTCCCAAGTTGCTACTAGCTTTTGGTTGCGTTCGATCGCCTCTCGTGTTGCATACCGTGCGTAGTATTCATCATGACTCAAAGTATTAATAAGTTTTTCTTGAAATTCGTATTCGCGGTTTAAAAAATCCTGCACGATTTGAATTGAAGAAGCTGAATTTTGCCAGCTTGTAAACCTTTCATACAGCCCCGTACCGTGCATTGAAACAAGTAATGCTGCATACCTTCCCATTGGCATCGCAAGCTGTTTGGCACTTGACCAAATATCGATATGTACTTGTGTGCTCAGTTCTGTAAACTTATGCGGATAGCCAGTTTCTCGGTTTAAGGTTGGCGATCGCTCCCACCCCAACCATCCGATATCGTGAATTTCTGCACCAAGACAAACTTCAACTCTTGGAGTCAATGTACCGAATTGTTTATTACCCCAATGGAGCGCTAATTGACCCGCAAGCCAAGCGTGATGCGGTTGGGTAATGCAAATTAACCCAAGTTCTGTGAAACGGTGCAGCATAAGTTAAAAGTTGAACACATCCATTCACTCAACTTACACCCAGCAATAGCTAGTTTGCACTCTGACTGCGGGATTAAAAATCAATCCCCAGTTTCTACTTGCTCGTTTCTCAAAAAACAAAGTTTTATAACTTGTCTGCACTGTTGCTCATCAAACATGGCAATATTGCGCGATCGCTTGACCCTCATCGTTTTTAATATCCGTAATTGCAACGAGTGCGCCTTCTTTGGCTAATAGCATACAAGTGGCTTTACCAATACCAGTCGCGCCACCTGTAACAATGGCCACTTTATCTTTAACTCGGTTCATAACAATACATCTTAAAAAGTCTTTTAAGATTCTTTACTCGTTCATGTTTTAGGGTGCGGCTTTGAATTTCATCTATCTTTAGGAAGGTTTTGTTAATATAGTGTGCGATCGCCAGAAAATCGGGCGTTGCTGATTTCAATCTTAAGATTGCTCCCAAACTCAGCCCCGTTCTCAACTACAACCATTCTGGTAACATCTGTACAATGGCGACAGGGTTTTGCTTCACCCATGCTTTGAGAACTGATATGGCTTTTCCATCATGCCAGATAGAAGAGACACAATCACTAACGATTAAAATAAGACGCTGACCACTGGGGTCAATAAGTTCGCGGGGATCGTAGAGACGGCGACGACGTGCTTTTTTACCTACTCCTTGTTGCAGAACAACCTTTCCTTTTTGATTTGTGACTAATCCCCAAGTTCGCACATCCCGAAACGCTCCACAGTGTTCCAAAAGCTTTCGCAATTCTTGAACTGTTTTTCTCCAGAAAATCATGGACTTGCTTTCATCAACCACTAAGGCTAAATCAAACCAAGGTTCTAAGGCTGGTTTGAGGACGGGAATGCAAATGCGATTTTCAGCAGTGCGATTAGCGGTGGCTTGTTCGTCGATGATCGTCTTTACCTAAAATCAACTTCAAATTGTTTATTTCATCTTCTTTAATAGGATTTAAATAAGATTTTCTCAGCTTTATTAATTTAGGATTGAAAGGATTCTCTGCGAGCGCAGCTTCTAAAAGTTGTGTTAGCTGTTCTCTAGATTCAGTCCATGTCAGGAGATTAAATACAATGTCTTTAAGGGTGTTTCCACCAGCTACTCGATCTAAATCCCACTCTAACCGACAACTCAGCATCATTCTCAAGCCATCCTTACTTGGAAAAGCATGAATTAAAGCCTCAAGAAATTGTTGTTTTTGCTTACCTGTTAGTTCCATCTCTATCATTTGAACATAACTTACTTACAACTAAAAATCACGTAATTTGGGATTATCTGGGTTAGATCTTTTTGCAGCATCGAAGAGTTCTTTTATTTGCTCTCTAGATTCAGCCCATCTCAGAAGATTAAACACAAGTTCTTCATCGTTACTTCCACCAGCTACTCGTTCTAAATCCCACCCTAACGCATTACTCAGCATGATTTTCAAGTCATCCTTTTTTGGAAAAGCATGAATTATTTTTAGGACTTACGCACGCTCTACGAATTCTTGGCGCTCTTGGCGTCTTGGCGGTTCGATAAATCAAGGTTTCTAGCAATTTTTGCGTAAGTCCTGATTTTATCTATCGAGCGATCGCTACGAAATTTGCCAGCCGCTTCTGTAAGACGTTGATTGTCGCGAGCGAACTTTGTAACTCTTACAAGCTGCGAGTCAGGAACGTAAATGTGATAAGTGTAGTAGTTGGCAGACATAAATGATTGTTTGAGCAAATAAAGCTAAATTAACGTACCGAAAGCAGCAATCATTGTTTAATACAAAACATCTGCCATTCATTCCTAACTCCTGCTTTAAATATTAATACTTATTTAAGGTAGGGACAATACCCATGGCTTTTCGTCATATTTAGAGAACGTTGGCAATATGAAGACTTCAGCAGTATAATAAGCTACTACTTGCTTCACGCTCTAAAATTACCAATTTTTGTTGGTGGGCTTTAGTCCTACCTGCGCCTGTAAGTAATCTTCTTGCGGGAAAAGAGTATTTTCATTACAATCTTCGTCATAGGTCACTAGTCACTGTTAATCCTCTGGTTCAACTGATATTTTATTTGCACATTGTTAATGTATTGTGTATATAATAATGTATACATTACTTTTTGACAAAGCTGTGTCCAGTAAAATCCGCAAGCAAATTTATATTGAACCTCATCAAGACCATCTGCTAAAGACAATTGCCCAACAAACAGGTGTCAGCGAGGCTGAAATTATTCGTCAAGCTATAAATTTACACATTAGCTCTATTACTAATCCCCAAACAAATATCGCTGCATGGGAAGCTGAAAAAACCTTTATCAATAGCATTAGAAATAGATCTGCCCTACCAGGGGGAAGAGATTGGCAGCGAGAAGACCTTTATGAACGGTAGGATTTTACTAGATACCAATATTCTGGTTTACATTTACGATCCTTGTGATTTAAGTAAACAAAATCAGGCACTTGCAGTTGTTAACCAACTCATTCAAGCAAATCGTGCAGTCATTAGTACTCAAGTGATGGGTGAGTTCTTTATGGCAACAACTCGTGTTAGACGACCTCTTCTTTCTCCTGCTGAAGCTATAGCCCGAATACGTAATTATATGAGTGCTTGTCATGTGGTAGATATTACCCAACTTATCACACTAGAAGCAATTCGAGGAATTGAAGTTCATAACTTTGCATTTTGGGATGCCCAAATTTGGGCAACAGCAAGACTTAATCAAATTTCAGAGATTTACAGCGAGGACTTTAACGTCGGTTCCATGATTGAAGGTGTACGATTTACTAATCCTCTATTGGAGGGCTTGTGATTTAAATGATAATTCTGCCAAGCGTTCAAAGTAACAACCCGCTTCTAAAAGAATTTTTTTCAATTCAGGAGTAAACGACCCACTCATCTAAGAAACTACTTCAATTAACTCTTGCCGGTGACTAATTAATTCAATTTTTTGGCAAATGCTCACTTAGGCTTGGAAATACTGACGTTCGTTGATATAAATTAGATGGGAGTTTGAGACAATATGCTGAAGGAACAACATCAATTATCCACCAATTGAATAAATCTCTCTTGGCTGCTGCAAAAGGGGAAATTGCATCGCCTGTGATTGCATCGTACAAAATATCTATAATTGCTTCATAAGCAGATTCTTTATTTAAAGTTTTTAGTAATCCATAAAAAATGTTATATGCTTCATCGGCTGCTTGATACATTCCTCCTTCATTTATATTTGGGAATAAAGTATCTGCAAAATCATCGGGTACTTCAACACCATTTTTTATCCAGTTATTGACTTTTGCTATAACTATATCTGGTCTTGAGTCGTCAGGAAAGTAATGTTTTAAGGTAGCTTGGGCTGCAAGCGCCATTCCCATTGCCATGTATACATAGCGCTGATGTTCAATAGTATTAATAGGCATTCCAAAAGTTTGCATAATCTCTTCAAATGCTTCTTCTACATTGCACTTTCTCCCATTCTCATATAAATCCCGATATTTTCTATCCCAAACTTCACGAATTATGATAAGCAAATTATTCGGAAGCTCAAAATCTTGAGGCAATTTGAATTCTGTATAGTAACCAGCAAAAGTTTTCATTTCTTAACTCTCTATCATAATTATTAATTTTTCCAATCAGTTCTCCAAGACATTTTTTCTTAGAGGATGTTTGATTACCGCTCTTTGCAATTATAAAGGTAATTTATTTTTTTTGGTAAGGAATATCAGAGAAGACAATTATTTTAATTTTAGGGAATTTGCCTTGAAAATCTTGTTCACAGGAAATCACGCAGCCTGGACACATATCCCTTTCAGTGTAAAGATATAGTGTTCCTTCTACGTCTTCTGTCAACCCATCTTCCTCAATTGCTTGAGTAAGTGCATTGAATACCTTATATTCTGCATGAGCTTCATTAGGATAGGGTGGATCGCCTACAGTATCATAATGCGGTTCATAATATTTGTTCAGTCCCCCTTCTTGACCAGGTATATTTAAAGGTTCTGCCTTGCTTGTGGCTTTTAGCTCGTAACTCTTATCAGTTGAAAGAACAAGCTTTGAAACAGCAACATTTCCACTGGTTAGTTTACCCCGTCGAATATACTGCAACCTAACTTGTTGAGCTGTTGCTTTCAATGTAGCTTTAATTTGAACCAATTCTTCAGGTAGATCTATGTAAGCAGGATAGTAAGTGGTATTTGGTGTCATTATTACCTGAAAATCTCATGAATAGCTTTGTGCAGCACCTGCATTAGGTACTGTTTTAACCATTTCCCTCAGATAAAGGTGCTATCAATATTACCGCAAAGCACACCCATCATATGTTGGAACGCCTTTTGTACCGCGATCGCCATCTCCATAGCAACAGTCAGTCTCGATCATTGGTCACTGGTCAATACTGCAAGGGATATGATAATTGAGTATCAGAACCCCGGTTTCTCTAAGAAACCGGGGTTCTAATTTGTCACTGCTCACAAATTCTCCGGGAAATAACAAAGCTATCATTGAAGTAAATCTTAGCCATCATTCAATGATAATTATCTTACAAACATCTATTTATGGAGCCCGGATTAAAGATACTCATTCAACTTGTATTAGAGTTTGCACCTGTGATTGCAAATTTTATAGAAAAAAGAAGTGAAGCTAGTTCCTCTCTAACAAAGTTTATGCCTTCAGAGGAAATTCAGCAAGTCCTTCAGACTGTCAGCAATGTAAGTCAAAGCATGAGTTATGGAAGAGAAGTCGAGCAAGAAAAAATTCAGCAACAACAGTTAGCAGTCGATCATCATAAAGCACAATTACAGCTAGCAACATATCAGCGTGAAACTGCACTTAAGTTACCTGAAGTCAATAAAGTTTTTGATAGTTGGCCTTTGCGATTATCACCTTCACAAATTTTAGAGTCTCATTCTCAAAATAAACGCACTCCGCTCAAAATTTTCCTTGCTCCTCCTAAAGTCAAATTTGATAAGTACGATCGCCGTGAAGAAGATATTTTAGATATCGAGTTAAAATTAGCTGAAGGAGTGCGAGATTTTCTCAACAACTATTATTCCCTTCACAATCCTGTTAGACCAACAGAGTTTTTAGCAGGAGCATGGAATAGCAAACGTTTTCACAGCGAATCCAGTATCAAAGCTTTGTATGGAATGTTAAAAACAGAGCCTATTTTGATTTTAGAGTCTGAGGCTAGTGGAGATTATCTCAATTTCCGCATTGGTTACTGGGGAATTGGACAAGATAACTACTATTATAAAACAATTGCTCAACTTCCACTCAAAGAAATTGTTTATCAATCAGCGAAAAACCGTGCTTTAGAGTGGAGACGCATGAGAGATGAACTGATATCGTTGGGAGAAGATTTAGAGGTCATTAACAGTCTCGGTCAAGACAACGCTGCTAACTTAGAAATGTTGGAAAAGGAGGAAAGATGGAAAGCTAAGGGAATTGACGTCAGTAAATTATCCTTAAAATACCAAGTGAATCGTCAAGACCTTGAAAAACTGTGCCAGGTTTTGGTTACCTGTCACATTCTAGCCGCAAGTTGGGTCACAGATTCTTACCACCTAATATACCACGATGTTCCTCCTCTATTACCAGAATTGCTGCCCGGTTTGCTGGAAGATAATCTTGATGTCGTAACACTACAAGCGATCGCAACAGGTTACAAGCAACTTTACCAAGCTTTAGAGATAGAACGCGACTACTGGATTCCTGAATTAGCTTTGCAACTAGCTCAAAGTTTATCTCACTTAAGCGATCGCAGTTGGGCAAAGCAACAAGCTGACTATTCCATCAACGCTTGGTTGCGACTGCGTCAAGTTCCCCATCAGCCAGGAAATCATTCTTTAGAAGTCATGCGATCTGTCGTGAGGGTACAAGATGAAGAATACCTTGAAAAGTTAAAACAATGTTTTGCTATGCTTGGCGACAGTCAAAGTATGGCCTATGTTGAAGCCCTTTTGAATATCATAGCTAACCTCAAAGCACAACGAAAACAGGAATATGCTTATAATTTAAGCTACACTTTAACCGGACATTCTGACAAAATTACATCAGTTGCTATGAGTCCTGATGGGCTGACTGTAGTCAGTGGCTCTGCAGATAAAACTATCAAGGTATGGAATCTTGCAACTGGTAAAGTTATTCGCACGCTGACAGGAAATATCGGAGAAGTTTCATCTGTTGCAGTTAGCCCTGATGGAAATTTTCTGGCTGTTGGTAGTTGCGAGCATCCTAAAAGTAACGTTAAAGTCTGGTATCTTCCAACAGGTAAGCTACTACACACTTTGCTGGGACATCAAAAACCAGTGAACTGTATAGCTATTAGCCCTGATGGACAAATTTTAGCGACAGGGAGTAATAAAATCAAGATTTGGAACTTGCAAACAGGCGATCGCATTTGTACCCTTTGGCATTCATCTGTCGTTTATGGTGCTGTTATTAGCTTTGATGGTACGATTTTAGCAAGCGGTAGCAGTGACCACAAAATAAGATTGTGGAATCCACGGTCAGGAGACCCATTACATACCTTTAGCGGACATTCAGGTGCTGTCAATTCGGTAGCTATGAGTTCAGATGGACAAATTCTTGTCAGTGGTAGTACTGATACAACTGTAAAAATTTGGCATTTAGATAGTGGTCAAGTCCTCCATACTTTAATTGGGCATTCAGATGAGGTAAAATCGGTAGCCATTAGTCCAGATGGGCAAAGTATCCTCAGCGCTAGTGCGGACACAACAATCAAGATTTGGTGTTTGCAGACGGGGGAATTGCTACAAACTTTTTCTGGACATTCCGCAGTCGTGAATTCCATTGCGATCGGTCCAGGTGGTAAATTTATCGTCAGTGGTAGTTCTGACAAAACAATCAAAATTTGGCAGTTAAACGGTAACCAGTGACCAGTGACCAGTGACCAGTGACCAGTGACCAGTGACCAGTGACCAGTGACCAGTAAGCGGAAATTAGAACCCCGGTTTTTTAAAGAAACCGGGGTTCTGACACAGACTCGGAACGAAGGAACTACTCCCCACTCCCCACTCCCCACTCCCCGCTCCCCATTTTCCAGTCGGGGATCTGATAGTATATATGGTGGATAATCATTGTGTAACGCGAAAGTAACAATATATACAGTAGTTATTGCGATATACTGATAAACCACATTATTTTATGTAGCAAAACAAAATTAATGGCAGAAAATATTGAAAATAAAGGGATGAAGGCGTTTTTATTGGAAGTTGGGACAGAAGAGCTACCTGCGAGTTTTCTGAGTGATGCTCTGACTCAATGGCGATCGCACATTCCAAAAACACTCTCAACCAACAGCCTCACTTACGATGCTGTGGAAGTTTACGGTACTCCCCGTCGGTTAGCTGTTCTCATCAAAGGTTTACCTTCTCAACAACTAGATAGGGAGGAAGAAATTAAGGGACCACCAGCTCAAGCTGCATTCAAAGATGGCAAACCAACACCTGCAGCCCAAGGTTTTGCTAAAAAGCAAGGTGTGGAACTTGATGCATTGGAAGTTCGCGCCACAGATAAGGGAGATTTTGTCTTTGTACAGAAAGTTATCACCGGTCGCTCAATTGCAGAAATCTTAACAGAACTTGTACCGGAGTGGATTTGGAGTTTAGAGGGTAAGCGGTTGATGCGCTGGGGCGATGGAGAGCAAAAGTTTTCTCGACCCATTCGCTGGTTAATCGCTTTGTTAGATGAGGCAGTTTTACCAATTAAGTTAGAGAATGGTTCTGAGTCGGTAACAAGCGATCGCATTTCACAAGGTCATCGGGTTTTGCATCCGCAACCAGTAACAGTTACAAAAGCAACTGATTATGTCAACGTGTTGCGTTCTGCTGGTGTTGTTGTAGATACTGAAGAACGGAAAAATACCATTACACAGCAAGTCAAAGAGTCAGCACAAAAGTTAAATGGTTATGCAGAAGTTTACCCAGATTTGTTAGAGGAAGTCACAAATCTGGTAGAATTTCCTTCAGCCGTCGTTGGTAAATTTGAATCTGAGTTTTTGAACCTGCCAACTGAGGTGATTACTACTGTTATGGTGAGTCACCAACGTTATTTTCCTGTCTTTAAAACAATTAACGCTAAGGAGTTATTACCATATTTTATAACTATTTCCAATGGCAATCCTGAAAAATCAGCACTTATTGCTGTAGGAAATGAAAGAGTTATTCGTGCTCGCTTGTATGATGGTCGCTTTTTCTACAACTCAGATTTAGAAAAGCCATTAGAAAACTTTTTGCCTCAATTGGAAAAAGTCACATTCCAAGAAGATTTAGGTTCTTTACGTGCAAAAGTAGATCGGATTGGTAAAATTGCCCAGCAAATTACAGAACAATTACAATTAAAAGAAAACGAGAGAGAAAATATTCTCAAAGCGGCTTTACTTTGCAAAGCCGACCTTGTCACTCAAATGGTGTATGAATTTCCTGAATTACAGGGAATTATGGGACAAAAATATGCCGCAGCGAGTGGAGAATCAGAAGAAGTATCAACAGCAATTTTTGAACATTATTTACCCAGAGGGGCAAATGATATTTTACCCCAAACTTTAACAGGTCAAATTGTTGGTTTGGCAGATAGGCTTGATACGTTAGTCAGTATCTTTGGATTAGGGATGATTCCTACAGGTTCTTCTGACCCCTTTGCTTTACGACGAGCAGCCAATGCTGTTATTAATATTACTTGGGCGGCAAACTTACCAATTAATTTACAACAGTTATTAGAGCAAATTGCTACAGATTTTGTTAAGGCATATAACAAAGACAAACAGCAATTAGTGACGACTCTAGAAGAGTTCTTCTTGCAACGGATTAGGACATTGCTACAAGAAGAAAAACAAATCGATTATGACTTGGTAAATGCTGTTTTGGGAGAAAATGACCCAGAATATGCGGAAAGGTCATTAAAGGATTTATTGGATGTTCGCGATCGCGCCTTGTTCCTTAAACAAATCCGGAATGATGGTACGTTGGATAAGATTTATGAAACAGTCAACCGTTCGGCTCGTTTGGCAACACAGGGAAATTTGGATACACAACAGCTTGACCCAACAACAGTAGTTCGCACTTCCCTTTTCCAAAAACCTTCAGAAGAAGCATTCTACAATGGCATTGTAGATTTAGTCCCTCAAACGCAAGCGGCTAAAGAGTCAAGAAATTACAGACAGTTGGTTACAGCATTAGAGAAGATTACGACCACAGTCAGCAACTTTTTTGACGGTTCCGATAGCGTATTGGTTATGGATTCCGACCCCCAAATCAAACAGAATCGGTTAAATTTACTGGGGCTACTCCGCAATCATGCCCGTGTCTTAGCAGATTTTGGTTCTGTTGTCAAAAACTTGTAGCACAAATTAGGAAAAAAACTGTGTAAAAATTACCAATAAACGCTAGGATATGAGAGCTTGACCAGGGAGACTCTGCCACAGTCTATGCCACGAGCTCATGTAATTGGATTAGGAAAGTCCGGTATTGCTGCGGCGAGATTGTTGAAACGGGATGGTTGGGAGGTAGATCTGGGCGATCGCAGTACTTCCCCCGACCTCCTGAAACAACAACAAGAACTTGCCGCAGAACAGATCGCTGTAAAACTGGGGTATTCGCTAGAACTCAATTCATCAGATTTACCCCAGTTAATCGTTGTGAGTCCCGGCGTGCCTTGGGATATACCTCCATTAATTAAGGCACGAGAAATGGGGATAGAAACCATTGGCGAAATGGAACTTGCTTGGAGACACTTGCGATCGATACCCTGGGTTGCAGTCACGGGTACCAACGGTAAAACGACGACAACATCCCTAATTGCTGCCATTTTTCAAACAGCAGGCTTAAATGCTCCGGCTTGCGGTAACATTGGCTACGCAGCTTGTGAAGTTGCCTTATACCTTGAGAGGAATGGGGGAGAAACTTCAATCCAAAATCCAGACTCTCAAATCCAAAATCCAAAATCCAAAATCCAAAATCAAATAGATTGGGTAATAGCAGAACTAAGCAGTTATCAAATAGAATCATCAGCTTCAGTTGCACCCAGAATTGGCATTTGGACAACTTTTACGCCAGATCACCTCAGTCGTCATAAAACATTAGAAAACTACTACAACATCAAAGCTCACTTACTCAAGCAATCTGAGTTGCAAGTGTTTAATGGTGACGATCCATACTTGAGACAAGTGGGAGAAAAAGATTGGTCGAGTGCTTATTGGACAAGTATCACGGGGAAGGATAGTTTATTAAACTCTAAAGGTTACTATATTGAAGATGGTTGGGTTGTAGAGACAAAAGGTGGCGCGTCTTCAGAAGATGAACGTATTGTAGAAGCCTCCACGTTGCGAATGGTAGGAGAACACAACCTGCAAAATTTGTTAATGTCAGTCGCTGCAGCAAGGTTAGCGGGAATTGATAAAGATGCGATCGCTCGATCTATCCGCGAATTTCCCGGCGTTCCCCATCGTCTCGAACATATCTGTACTTGGGAAGGTATTGATTTTATCAACGACAGCAAAGCAACAAACTATGATGCGGCGGAAGTGGGTTTAGCCTCTGTGAAAAGCCCACTCATTTTAATCGCTGGTGGAGAAGCTAAAGCTGGCGACGATACAGGTTTTTTAGCAAAAATCAAAGCCAAAGCCGCTTTTGTATTACTGATTGGTAATGCAGCGCCCACATTTGCCCAACGTTTGCAACAAGAAGGGTATCATAGCTATGAGATTGTAGAAACAATGGATAGGGCTGTTTCCAGATCGGCAGAATTGGCAAAACAGTATCAAGCCGCAGTGGTTCTATTATCTCCTGCGTGTGCGAGTTTCGACCAATACGCCAATTTTGAACAACGGGGCGACCATTTCAGGCGATCGTGTTTGGACATTTGTAGGTTGGGTTGAGGAACGAAACCCAACATTTCATCAAATTATTAGGTGTCATTTCGGTTCTACCCAAACCACACAATACATTTGGCGATTTAAGATTTACTTTAATCAATGACCTCTGACCTCCAGAATGTGGTACGGGCATCCTTGCCCGTTCTTTATTAGTTAGACTGTACTTACCGCATTTCTTTACTCGTGTTGATTCCTGGATTGCCATGTCTTTTGCTCAAGAGTTAAACATCTCAGAAGAATTACAGTTAAAAGATGTTATATTTCCACCAAGTAATTTACTGAGTGATGAACCGCCCTTGGAAAGTGAACTGCACTTGCGGCAAATGATGCTGCTGATTCAATGTTTAGAATGGTGGTGGCGCGATCGCCAAGATTTTTATGCTTGTGGCAATCTCACCATTTACTATAGCCCGCGCCAACGTAAATCGGAACAATTTCGCGGTCCAGACTTCTTTGTAGTGTTGGGTACCGAGCGCAAACCACGCACAAGTTGGGTAGTTTGGGAAGAAGAAGGCAAATATCCCAATGTTATTGTGGAGGTTCTCTCACCAACAACAGCTGCAACAGACCGGGGGTTAAAAAAGCAAATTTACCAAGACATCTTTCGCACTCTAGACTATTTCTGGTTTGACCCAATCAGTCTAGAATTCAAAGGATTCCATTTGGTTGAAGGACAATATCAGGAACTCCAACCTAACTCCTCTGGTTGGCTGTGGAGTCAGCAACTGAATTTGTATTTGGGAGTATATGAGTCAAAACTGCGCTTTTTTACAGATAAAGGACAATTATTACTATCTCTAGAGGAAGCAGCAGAACAAGAGCGACAAAAAGCAGAACAAGAGCGACAAAAAGCAGAACGTATGGCACAGAAGTTACGAGAAATGGGCATTGACCCATCAGCACTTTAATCCAAATCCACGCGTGGCATATATGGAGAATTGCGATCGCCTTTGTTAGACTGTAGTTATCGCATTTCTCTACTCGTGTTGATTCCTGGATTGCCATGTCTTTTGCTCAAGAGTTAAACATCTCAGAAGAATTACAGTCAAAAAATGTTATATTTCCACCAAGTAATTTACTGAGTGATGAACCGCCCTTGGAAAGTGAACTGCACCTACGGCAAATGATGCTGCTGATTCAATGCTTGGAATGGCTGTGGCGCGAACGCCAAGATTTCTATGCCTGTGGCAATCTCACCATTTACTACAGTCCACGCCAGCGCAAATCGGAACAATTTCGCGGTCCAGACTTCTTTGTGGTCTTGGGTACCGAGCGCAAACTGCGTACAAGTTGGGTAGTTTGGGAAGAAGAAGGCAAGTATCCCAATGTAATTGTGGAGATACTCTCACCAACAACAGCAGCAACAGACCGGGGGTTAAAAAAGCAAATTTACCAAGATATCTTTCGCACTCTAGACTATTTTTGGTTTGACCCACTGAGTCTGGAATTCAAAGGATTCCATTTGGTTGAAGGGCAATATCAGGAACTCCAGCCCAACACCAGTGGGTGGCTGTGGAGTCAGCAACTCAACCTATATTTGGGTGTAGCTCAGTCTCAGCTACGTTTCTTTACAGATGAAGGACAGTTATTACTCACTCCTGAGGAAGCCGCACAGCAAGAGCAGCAACGCGCAGAACAGGAGCGCCAACGTGCAGAACAGGAGCGCCAACGTGCAGAACAAGTAGAATATCAACTAGATGAAGAGCGGCAAAAAGCTGAACGCATGGCACAGAAGTTACGAGAAATGGGCATTGACCCATCAACGCTTTAATCCAAATCCACGCGTGGCATATACGGAGAATTGCGATCGCCTTTGTTAGACTGTACTTACCGCATTTTTCTATGTAGGATACTCCCCCTAATTGTCCCATGATATCAAGTCCGGTTCAAGACTTATCATAAAGACCGCAGGGGGCAGGAGGTAGGGGGAAAGAGGATTTCAGCCTTTTGCACAGATATCCTTTTTTATAACTAATCAACTGGACATGATATGACAAAGTTAGATAAGAGTTTTCTGAAAAAGAATTTTGTAAAGTTATGTAAAAATCTCAGAAATTTTGCATAATTATTCTGTAGTTTACCGATAACTCATTAAATGCTGCAACAACAATCAATTTAAAACCCTGTGTTGTCAAATACTTTTGTCAAACAGGGTTTTTACCTGTTACTTAGGACAAATATATGGAGAAAATATGAATTTTTTGTAAAGGAATAGTATCGCTAAAACAACTGCTCATTGATGATGACAGTAGTTAAATCAAGGTTTTCCGATATAGTCCTGTACAGGCATCGTAAAGTCTTAGCAAAGTTCAACAATTAACTTGATAATCCTTACTATAAGGTGGTAAAAATTTATCATGGGGTATCAATCTAAAAGCAAAAATAGCAAACTTAGAAAAGACAAGTTAACCTTATGTTGCCTGTCTGACACTTAACTTTTTAAAAAATGGATGTTTTTCGAGTAGGGAAAATTATAATATGAAAACTGAATCAAAGGATATATACATCTCATTAGAAAATGGTAAGGTTGACGATTTTAACCAAGAGTTGCAGACTTTACTGTTTCAGTCTTCAGAGAATTATAGTGTTTTAATGGGTGCGTTTAATAAGTACATACTAGCTGTTAAACAACACTTAGACCCAAGTATCAGCAGTGAAGAAAGTGTTTTGCTTTTAGCAAGCTTGATTGAGAAATTAGCTGATTCTTTGCCCAGTTACGTTAATGATGAACCTAAAGCGAAAATCAATTTTTTTCAGAAGATGAGAAAAAAAATATTTCAGTTTAGATAATTTTTCAGACAGTAATTGGTGAAGTAAAGTTTTTGAGTCTTTTTGAAGAAGACAGAAGAAATAGGGCAGAAGGCAAAAGGAACGCTCTATAGGACTCCTATTTGATTTTTGAAATACACGTAGGTAGGGCTTTGCCGCAGAAAAGCCTTAGAGAGTGGGCTTTAGCCCTACCTACAAGTACTTAGATTTTTTCACAAATCAGATAGGATTGCTATAGGTAAGGGACTTCCAAAAATCAGATAGGATTGCTATAGGTAAGGGACTTCCAAAAATCAGATAGGATTGCTATAGGTAAGGGACTTCCAAATAAAAAAGTTTCCAAAAATTTCTTGTGGAACGGGCGTCCCGCCCGTTAGTAAGGGGCGGGCGTCCTCGCCCGCCCCACAATCTGGGATTGTTTATTTCTTGGAAATCCCTAAAATTCTCAATAATAAAATTTTTCGTGCAAATTCTATAAAGATTCGTTAAAATTTTCATAAAACAGCCCGTCTGCTCATGAGAAATACTTAGAGCAAAGCATCGGCTCTGGGCATGGTTGTTTTTAAACCCATTGGTGTGTGTATGATATTGATTCGCGATCTGGTTAGACAAGTTATGATAACTGGTTTTCTTAGTGTTGCGACAGAAGAACAACTACGGCAACTTTTAAGAACAAAATATGACTTAGAAGATTTCAACGCTTTTATGACTTTACAAGAAGCTGCAATGGCTGGTTTGATTCGGCAAGAGTCACGTGAAAGTTTATGGTAACCAACGTGGATGAAACCCCACTAGAGGAAGCTGTTCTGGCTTAATATCAACAGATGCAGAGGGGTCAGAGATAGGTAGCAAAGGCATCAGCCACAAACGGCTAGTAGATATTGCTTGACCGTCATCAGTCGTCAATAGATTTGCAGGCGAGGAACCCGTAGCAGTTGATTGTGGCACAATTTGGTCAAACAGCAATCCCAACCCGTCAGGTGCTAAACTCATTTCGACGTTCCTCTGCTCTGCAGGAAGTACCATGAGAGGTTTCTGTTGCCCGCTTTTAAGATCGATCGCGACTAAGTATGGTTGCTCTTGATACAGACCGCCTGGTAGTATTTGGGTCAGCAAACAATACAGAGTAGGTGAGGCAGTATCAAACTGGCAGCTGAGAATCGATCCCGGAGTACGTAGTAATTGTCTCTGAATGCCCTGGTTAGTCACCAAAAACAAATCTTTTGTGTAGTCCGTATTAAACTTAACCATTGCTGCTTGAGAACCATCCTTAGAAAAAGCTTGCACTAGACCAAACTGCGGTAAAAAATCTAAGGGTTTGCTAGCATCCGTTTGTAATGGTAGTATGGCCGCACCTTGCCCTTGTGCAACTGCTACAGCTTTACTGTCTGGTGTAATAACAAAGTCTCCTACAGGTTGACTTTGCAAGCGTTTCAGAACTGGTTGTTCTTCAGAATTCTCACCATCATTTTTTTTGTTTACAGGCAGAAACCACAACCCAAAGTCACCGGGGTCATCTTTTTTGCCTCGTTGGACAACAATAGTTTGACCATCTGGAGATAAGTCAAATTTCAGGTTTTGATATTCTTTGTTATCTAAAATCAGATTGATTTTACTAGATGGTTCTGATTTTTTATTGGAAATTGCAGAAATACCTGTGGTTACAGTGTATAGTTGAGACGAGGTTAAATCCTGAGTATTAGCACGAGCTGAAAATAAAATTTTCTCTCCATTTGGAAATGGCTTATAGTCCATGACAATTAAATCTTTAGGCGTCAGGACTTTTCTTTGCTCTTGAGTCAAGTTGTAAAGAACCAACTGCCCTTTATCTTCTTTATCAGCTCCTACATAAAGGATAACGCGATCTCTCGTGCGGAAAGTACCTGTGAAAGGTTCTATCAACCTGTTTTTCCCTTCTTGTTCCAAAAATTTATCTCTTGCGCCTTGTAATTTGACATTATAGTTAGTTCCATAAGGAGCTGGTGTGAGCAACGTGTAAACCATTCGCCGCCCCGCCCAACTCACTTTACCTGCTAAAGGTGGATCGATCTTCAAATTTTCCTCAACCGTTTTTGTATCCATGGGACGACTAAAAGTGAGGGCGAAAGAAGAATCATCTGCGCCTATTTTTTGATTTTCCCAACTAAAATGCCTGACGCTAGGTTTGACCGCATCACCTTGTAATATCAACAGCCCTGTCAGCAGACTAAGGATAAGCAAGAACGATATTGCAACACGATCTATAGGGTTGAAAAAAGCTTTGGTAGTCATTTGTCGATGGTTAGTTGTTAGTTGTTAGTTGTTAGTTGTTAGTTGTTGGTTGTTCTTGACTGCTAACCACTCACTCCGGACAGGCGTCTCGCCTGTCCTACACCAAACCACTAACTTCAATAACTATAAGGATTTTTTGGTTGAGAGATTTTTCTGAAAGAGGAAGCTGCGATGGTAAGTTGGCGCTTATCCTTTATGGTTTCTGTTACCATTTGCCCTTCAATTTCCAACCAAGTATCGGGTGGATACTTATCGCGAGGTTCCTTTAATTTTACAGGTAATCCTATAGGATAAGCATCTGCAGCACAGCAAGTGAGCACAAATCGTGCTATGAACAAATATTCTTTTCCAAGTTCCGGTGGGTGAATAACAAACCCCTGTACTTTAGCTCTTTGTCCCGTATACGCATCGGGTTCTGGATAAACATTAAGCGTGCGGACCCAGTCTACTAAAGTTCGCTCCTCCGGACGGACAGAAGTACGGAAAGCTTGAGGTTGGACGCGTGATGTTCCTACAAAATCCGTCACACCTCGTTGAAGTGCTGTTTGACTGGCAAAGACACGCGGTGTTATCGCTAATCCCAGAATTGCTACAATCAACAGCAAAATACTACCGAATCCGGGCGGAAAAACAGTAAAATGTTGCATATCGGGAGTAACCTCACCTCGTCTTCGTTGTAAAAGTTGCCCCGCTTTTAAGAAACTGAGAACGAGCAGTCCTATAGCACCTGCTACTGCCAACCAAAAGTAATCAGGGTGAATTAATAAGACGAGTTTGTTAGTCAACCAATACTTTAGAATTAAAACTCCCCAAGCTGTCAGTGCTAAAACATCCAACCAGGGTAGTAATGTATTTTTGATTTTTGCTTTTCGATTTTGGGAAGTCATTGGTCACTGGTCACTGGTCACTGGTCACTGGTCACTGGTCACTGGTCACTGATTTAAAAGACGTGTAAGTTAACAAAAAGGGTAAATAAAAATGTGAGTTGTGCTGCAAGAGCAAATAAGTATAGAACAGCCTTTGGTTTAAAGACTGATAACATTAAACCAACACCTTTGATATCAATCATCGGTCCAAATACCAGAAAAGCCACTAAGGAACCACTGGTAAAAGTCGAGGCAAAAGACAAGGCAAAAAATGAGTCAACAGTTGAACAAATCGATACGACTCCAGCCAGGATGAGCATAGCAGCAATGGAGCTAATCGGACCGGAACCTAAGCTGATAATAAGATCGCGGGGAGCAAGTACTTGAACTGCTGCTGCAATGGCGCTTCCCATAACCAAAACCGCGCCTAGTTCACGCAGTTCCTGTATGCAATTGTCTACCAACAACCGCAACTTATCCATCAGGGGTTTACTCGGACTAGAATCCGCCATAGCTGCTTGCAAAGCAGTTGCATCCATCCGTATAGTTTGCCCTGCTTGCCCTCCTAACATATAAGTTCCTGATTGTAATACAGTGGGAACTCCTAGTCCTTGCTGCAATAAGTTATTCTTTTTGTCTTTTGTGCTTCGTTTGGATTTAGAGGATTTTGGTGGATTAAATTTTAGATAACGAGCTATTGAAGGTTGGACTATCGGAGTTAAGTCTTTTTGAACACTAAAGACTGTCCCAACAATAACTGCAATTAACAAGGAGAATAAAACTCTTAACACCACTATTTCCGGTTGGTCTCGAAATGCAGTCCAAGTGGCCCATATAACGACAGGATTAATAGTCGGTGCTGCTAGCAAAAAACCAATTGCCACTGGTGTAGGGACTCCCTGCATCAGCAATCGCCGCGCCACCGGTACGTTGCCACACTCACAAACAGGAAACAGAAATCCCACTAAACTGCCAAATAAAGCGCCCATTACTGGATTTTTAGGCATTTTTTCCGCCAATTTGCGCTCATCTACAAAAAATAGCAACAAACTGGAGAACAAAACTCCCAGTAACAAAAAAGGGATCGCCTCGACTAGCAGACTAAGAAATAGAGTGAAACCATTGTTCAATTGATTCATGGGTGTCGCTTATCAAAGCGGTGTTAAGTTCTAAGGGTGTGAAAAGTCATTCTAGCGTTCAGAAGAGTCAGTAGGTGGTTGTTGACAAAAAACAAGATAGTTAAATGCTAACTTTACTCTTATCATTTGCGTAATAGCATTGGTTGCGTAAACCGTGAAGAGTATAAAGATTTTGGCATAAATATTTATACTTGCCTTCATTGAGTGGGAACAACAGCACTTCGTAGATGATTGCCAAGTTCAGTAAATGGTTCCGATTTTCACTCGCTACCTCCTTAAGTAGGATAAGTCTGATTATTTATTCTCATAAGTCAAGTAATTTTCCTTGATGTTATATTATCTTCTAAAAATTTTTATAAAGGATTTACAGTTTCTAAACATAAAGAAAACACCGTTCATTTCCGTCAACTGTGAGTCAAGACTAGTTTTGACAACCTCTCCCAAAAGAGCTACGTATAATTACTTACTATAAAAAAGATAAAACTTCAAGACCAAAATGGACAAATTCATTAAGATTCTTCCTTCAGTCAGACACTAACCACCAACCATATACGGGCGCGATCGCATTGCACCCCTACTCACTAATGCAAATGAACTCGTGGTCTTAATTTTAAAAAAAATGTAAGATAAATCAATGAGAAGCATTGAAACAATTGCCAACGTTAGTCCTGATGGCAAACTTACGGTACAGTTACCGTATGATATGCCTCCAGGAGATTATAGAGTTGTAGTCGCGATCGATGAAGCTCCCATGATTGATGAATTCCCCTTGGAATCACCACCATTGGCAGCAACGACAACAACAGAGGATGCATGGGAATTTTTTAATACCCTTGTAGGGATGGTTGAGGTTCCTGATGACTAAGTCCCCAAGCACTGAAGGTTGCTTTTATAGTGAAGATAGGGACTGGGGACTAGAACGCTGCAATTGGTTAGTAGTTAGTGGTTAATAGTTAGTAGAAGAATTGAAAATAGGATTCAATACCTTATTACAGAAACATTACAAATAGCATATTTACAATTGACTAAAACAAAAGATTATGTCTTAATAGCTACTTCAGCGTTCCAAACCACTCTACTTTATTGTGGGTGATAGGACAATACAGTTCAGTTAAGCAGTTATTTAGAAACCCGGTATCTTGGAGATACCGGGTTTCTACCCCCTCGCGACCCTTAACTGAACCGTACTGGGTGATAGGAGATTAATATGCTAATTTATTGTTGAGCTTTTCAGATCAGGGTTTCTAGTGTCACAAGAATCCAGTTCGCGAATATCACCACCATTTTTATCTGGTAGCAGTAACAGTGACTTAGGTTTAGAGTCTACGTTAAGAGAACTGCCAGCATACAACTTTTTTGCGGAGACAAATTGCACTGGTGCTGAAATTGCTATATATTTCGACAAATACCCACTTCTACCAGGAGTCATTTTAGTAGAGGAGGGAAAGTATATGGGAATGATTTCACGGCGGCGACTGCTGGAATTTTTAATTCGCCCATACGGACAGGAGTTATTTCTTCAGCAACCACTCAGTGTTCTTTACAGTTATGCTCGCACAGAAATTTTGTTACTTACAGAGACTACCCCAATATTAGCAGCGATACAACTTGCATTAAGACGTTCTGCTGAACTCTTGGGAGAACCTGTGGTTGTACATACAGCACCTGATATCTACAGGTTATTGGATGTACAAGAATTAAATATTGCCTCTTGGCAAATTCGAGGAATAGAAACTCAAGTGCGGTACGAGCGCAGTCAAGCTCTGATGGTTCAAAATGATAAAATGGCCAATTTAGGTCGTTTAGTAGATGGGGTGGCGCACGAAATTCTAGACCCTTTAAATTTTATTTGGGGTAATTTGGCTCATGTTGCTAACTACAGCCAAGACTTGATGAAGTTGGTTGATGCCTATGAAAAAGAAAATTTACCTCTGTCGGAAGAAACAAATCAACTTAAACAAGAAATTGAATTAGATTTTTTACAACAAGATTTATCAAGAGCGATCGCTAGTATCCGTGCTGGAGCAGAAAGATTAAAAAAGTTGGTGACAGGATTACAAACTTTTTGTCATATTGATGAAGTGTATCCAAAACCTACAGATATACACGCCAATATAGACGGCATCATACTATTAATTAATAGCAGAATTACTGGAGAAATTGAAATAGTTAAAAATTACGGTCATCTACCACCATTATCTTGCTTTATTGGACAATTAAATCAGGTCTTTATGAACATTTTGAGTCAAGCTGTAGATACACTTCTGAATGAAGCAGTTAGACAGCAAATGCATCTAGAAACTGCAGTCACGGCTCAAAAACCAAGAATTGAAATTACGACTCAAGTCATTTCGCGAAAAGTTAATTTACCAGATACACCAGATTCTCGGTGGGTATCAATTTGTATTGCTGATAACGGTCCGGGAATGTCTCAAGAATTGCAACAGCAAATTACTGATTCTTTTTCCATAGAAAAACGCGCTGATAAAGAAACCAATTTATCAGTCAGTTATCGAATTGTTAAAGCGAGACATGGTGGTGAGTTAAATTTGTATTCTGAACTTGGCAAAGGCACAGAATTTCAAATTCTCTTACCTTTATGAAAAAGGGAGTAGGGAGTAGGGAGTGAGGGAGTAGGGTACCAACAACTAACAACTAACAATAAAATTTCTTAACATACACTCTATCGCAACGGGCTGTTTCTACACCTGATGCTTTTTCATACCCATTGTTCTCATAAAGTTGAACAGCCTCTACTAAAACACTAGCAGTTTCAATCCAAATTTCTTGAAAGCCTTGAGAAACAATTGCTACCTCTAACTGTTGTAACAAATGTTTACCTAATCCAAAACCCCTAACACTAGGTAAAAGATACATTTTACGAATTTCTACAGCTTTTTCTCCTCGTTTAATAGGGTAATAAGCTGCAGTTCCTACTAGTTGGTTTTGATGTTCGATAACCCAGAACTCTCCCCCAATGGCTAAATAACATTCTTCTACCTGTAGCACATCTCGATCTGCTCCATTTGGTTCCCAACCCAAACCGTATTCTGCTAGGACAGATCTGATAATATTGGCAGCAGCGGTGCGATCGCTCTCCTCCCAGTGACGAATTAAAAAATCTTGATAGTAATTTTTCATTACCCCTACTAGAAATCTCCGCTTATATCAATTTGAACAAAGAATGGAACAGATAGTTAGTCCAAATCAAGTCTAGACATGACTTTCTCAATCCAAAATCTAAAATCTAAAATCCAAAATGGTATTAACTATGAATTCGTGGTTCTCGGTGTAAAGTCGCTAATAATTCACTTTCGACGAATGCTAGTTCATCTAGTCTTTGTCTCACAAGATCGCGATCGAAGTAAGTATCTGCAAGAACCCAGTAAGTGCCATAGTGACGAGCTTCAGATGCCATTAAGCTGTGGTAAAATTTTGCTAATTCCGGTTCAGAGCAGTGAACTGCTAGCAATCCCAGACGTTCGTGACTGCGAGCTTCAATTAAACCACTGATTAGCAGAGAGTCTAAAAACCTCTCTGGTTCTTTTGAGCGAATTTGCGATTTTAAACCCGCACCATAAGGCGGTGGCTGCAAAGGACGTAGAGGAATACCCCGTTTTTCCAACCATTGATTGACAAGTTCAAAATGTTCTAGTTCTTCACGGGCAATTTTGGTTAGCTCTCGCACCATTTTGGCATTAGAAGGATAGCGAAATATCATGTTCAAGGCAACTCCTGCTGCTTTTCGTTCGCATTGGGAGTGATCGAGGAGAATGGTGTCTAGATTTGCAACAGCTTGTTCTACCCATGCAGAACTTGTTGGTTGTTTGAGAGCGTTAATTGTAGACAGTTCAGATGAAAGCACGATAAAAGGTCAAAAAACTCCACATATACAATATATAGTTACAAATTTTTTAGGAACCGCAGAGGACGCAGAGGACGCAGAGGAAAGAAAAGAGGATTGCACAAATAAATCACCAGGGCGGAGAAAGTTGCCAATGGGTTGATATGGGCGTATTCAACCTGTGATGCCATTGCAGTTCATGAATTTAATGGCACTAAGAAAGCAGGCAATTCCCGCCGCTTTGGTGGTTCTTTAGCGGATAGAACCGCCGTTAGTACAAAAGTAAAGGTGTTTAGTTAACATAGAACATTTCTCAACAGCATTGTTGTATGAATGGTCACGTTTTTAGTTAGGCACTTAAATATGAAGTATTAAAAACAAAAATGAAGAATTATCAGATGCCAAAGTTCTACCTGTGATGCTAGTCTGTCCTCACCTGCAATCAGTCTTAGGATAGATACATGAACACAGAACGCTATCATCTTGCCCAAGTGAACACCGCTACTTTACGTGCGCCACTAGATTCTCCAGAAATGGCAGAGTTCATTGCACAAATCGAAAGTATTAATGCGATCGCGGATGCCGATCCTGGTTTTGTATGGCGTTTGCGGAGTGAAGGTGCAAACGATGCTACCAGTATCCGTGCTTTTGACGATGAGCGCATTTTAATTACCCTAACTGTTTGGCAATCCCTAGAAGCCCTCTCAAATTACGTTTATCGTGGTGCTCATGCAAATATAATGCGCGATCGCCGTCGTTGGTTTGAAAAAACTGATCGACCTATCTTGGCATTATGGTGGGTTCCTGTAGGACATACTCCCACAATTGCTGAAGCTAAGGAACGGCTTGAGCATTTGTGTCTTTATGGTTCAACGCCCATCGCCTTCTCTTTTAGCAAGCCATTTCCCCAACCTAATAGAGTAGAGTTAGCCACTAGTAGTTATTAGTAAACGACCCCACTCCTAGAAGGAGGGGGCTTTTAGTAGCCCTGAAGAGTCTGTACTGAGGGTGAGGTCTTACAAAGGAAGAGTAATAATAAATTCTGAACCCTCTCCCGGTACTGAATTAACTTCCAAAACTCCCTGGTGCTGCTCAACAACAATTTGATGGGCAATTGATAATCCTAATCCCGTTCCTTTGCCTACAGCTTTCGTAGTAAATAGATGATCGAAAATTTTGGATTTCAATGCGTCAGGCATTCCCACACCATTATCTTTAATCCGAATGATAACATTCTGTTTCTCTGAACTGCATTGAGTATGAATCCAAATAAATCCTATTTTTTCTCCCAATGACTCTTCGATCGCATCAATAGCATTGGCTAATATATTCATGAAAACTTGATTGAGTTGTCCGGGTAAACATTTCACTAATGGTAAGTCACCATAATCTTTGATAATGTTAATTTCAGGATGAACTTTGTTAGCTTTTAAACGATGCTTGAGAATCAGAAGGGTAGAATCAATTCCTTCATGAAGATTGAAGAGAACTTTTGCAGTCGTGTCGGCACGAGAGAAGCTTCTTAAGCTAATACTAATGTTGCGAATCCGGTCAGTACCGAGTTTTAAAGAGTTAATAAGCTTAGGAAAATCGGTTCGCAAATATTCCAAATCAATGGCTTCAATTTCTTCTAAAATTTCATCACCCGGATGAGGAAATTTTTGCTGATAAAGGTCGATTAAGTGAAATAAATCGCGGATATATTCTTGTGTTGGTTGTAAATTACTAACAATAAATCCTACAGGATTGTTAATTTCGTGTGCTACACCTGCAACTAAATTACCCAATGCAGACATTTTCTCGCTTTGTATAAGTTGGAGTTGCATCTGCTTAAGGTCAGTTAGAGAGTATTCTAGTTGTTGGGCATAGCTTTGCATTTGTTGGTAGAGTTCTTGCGATTTTTGATAGAGACGAGCGTTTTCTAAGGAGATCGCTACTTGAGAAATGAGAAGATTAAGCACTTGTAATCTATGGCTAGTAAATGCTCCGGTGGTAAGAGAATTTTCTAAGTACAAAATACCAATTAACTTCCCTTGATTGATGATGGGTGTACACAATACACTCTTTGGCTTGTATTGATTAAGGTAAGCATCAGTGACAGAGTAAGTTTCAGCCGTAGTATCATCAATAACTAAAGTTTTTAGAGTGTTTTTGACATAGTAAATGAGGTTAAGAGGAATTTCTGAAGAAGATTCCACAGGAATAGATTGCAGAATAGTGGGGGTTTCTGAGATAGTCGCGATCGCCTCTATCACCAACTTGTTCCCATGAGGTAAAATAAGGACACATTTTTTTGCACCTGCATTTTCCATCACCACTTGCATTAATTTATCAAGTAACTTGTCCAGTTCAATTTCACTAGAAAGAGTTTGAGACGCTTTGATAACACTTGTCAAATCTATTATCTCTGAAACACTGGTACTAGAGATGGATGTCAGTGATGTCGTTCCACCGGAAGTTGTCACTGTGTCGCCAGGAGTGAGAAGAATTTTTTCCTGTTGTAGAATGGGCTTAAGTAAATCGGGATAGCGTTTTTCTAAATCATAAACTTTTGCCTTTGCACTCCAGCGAGCATAGCAGTAGTAGGCGTTGATAAAAGAGTCTTGAGCAATTCTTTGTTTACCCCATTCCAAGTAGAATTTAGCAGCCAGTTCCTGAGCAAGTGCTTCTTCATTGAGGTATTCATTCTCTTTAGCTAAAGAGGTAGCGCGATCGTACATCTCTATAGCTTCAGATTTTTGATTGAGCACTCGGTGTCTTTCTGCTTCAACTAGATAGAATTTGTGCAAATAATTCATCGGAGCATGATGCGCCCATTTCTGTAACTTTTCCTGATTGATCTGCACCTTATCAAGAATACTCTTTTGTTCTTGTTGTAAGGATTCAGAATATACTGCAAGCCGAGATAGTGAATCATAAAAATAGAAGAGTACAGTGACTATTTGTCCTATTCCGCCATCTAAATACTTTTCTGCTAACGTTGCATATTCTACGGCTTGCTGGAACTCTCCGAATAAATAGCATAGTTGGAGTTTGCTGAAAAATAAAAATAAAAGTCCAACGCGATCGTTAGCTTGTTGGAGAAGCGGTAGCATTTTTTCCTCATCATAAGATTTACCACATAAGTCCCATGGATTGTTAACTGTCCCAAGTAAATTCAGGACAACCTGTCGAAAGATGGAAGTCCAAGCCAATGGCATTTCTTGTTTCAGTTGACTAATAGCATAACTGTAAGTAGCCATTTCTGGTTCTAGTAGAGTAAGTTCTTTGCCAATGAAGTATGAAGAGTAAGAATAAACTTTCAGAGAAAGGGCTGCAAATTCTAAATCACCTGTTTCTAATGCAGCAGAATAAGCTTCTAACAAAGGTGGTAATATTTCCTTAGTATGCTCTTTCCAATGCCTGACGAGCGCATTAAAGGTTTGAATAACCTTGGCTTTCACTTCTTTCGCATTAAACTTAACTAATAAATTTAAAGCAAGTTTGCCAAATTGATATCCTTGCTCAATATCTCCCATTACACCACAAAGTGTCAGCCCATAAGCAACGTATGCAAAAGCTGATAAAGGAGCATTGCCATATTGAAGTGATAAATTGACTTGTTTCAACAAAATAAGTGGAAATAGTTCCGGCGCAGCTTGATAGGAAAATGTGATGACAAGCGATAGAATACGCATAGCTGCTAAGAGATTGACATCTGTCATTTCTGGTAGATTGATTAAATCTTCAACACACCTGCCATTCAGATTTAATGTTGTTTCTGACATTGCTTGCTGAATATCAGACTGGTTGGGTTTTAATGGCAATTCTTGTCCCAACATTTTGAGAACAGTTAATGCTATCTCCACAGCTTCTCTAGCTTTATTTTGCGCTCCAAAAGCTAGTATTTTTACTTCATAGACTTTGACTTGTTCTAGCAGTAAAGAGGCTTTTTGTAACACAACATCTGCTAACTGTATCATTTGTTCAAAACGACCAGCTAAATATGCTGATTCTGCCGCTTCCTGATACAAAAAAAGTGTTAAATTGTAATTATTTTCCCAACAATTGCTAGCTAAAAGTTGTATTCCAGTTATCAAATATTTTAGAGCAGTTGTGTATGCAGTGGCAGTTTTGGATTTCCGCCCAGCTATCAAGTTTAATGATGCTAAATTATCTCGCTCGGTTTCCTGAATAATTAATTCCACACCATAATTTAATTGATTAACAATTTCAAAGATTTTCTCTTCTTGTTGAGTTTTTGGTGTACTGCTCAATAGCAGTTGTCCAATTTTCAGGTGAGTGGCTTGCTTTTTGTCTTCAGGAATTAAAGAATATGCTGCTTGCTGTACGCGATCGTGAAGGAATTTGTAGGAAACAGTCATTTGTTCTTTGTCATTTGTCCTTTGTTCGCTGTTTTCTAATGACAAATGAAACTTGACCAATGACGAGTCTTGATAGAACTTATAAACCTCAGTTGTGGGAATAACCAATCCTTCCTGTAAAGCCTTCCATAAATCGACTGCAGTCTCATCTGGCAATTGCTCATATACAATAGCCAAGGTTGCTAAATCAAAAGAGTTACCGATACATGCTGCTAGTTTCAAAACCGTTTGAGTGGCGATTGGCAGTTTCTGCAATTGCCGTGCCATAAACTCCACAACATCCTCAGTAAGTGCTAACATCTTCACCCTAGCAATATCGCACTGCCAAGAACCTATTTGAAAATCAAAACTAATTAAACCTTCATTATATAGGGATTTGAGAAATTGATTGGTAAAGAATGGATTGCCTTGAGTTTTCTGATAAACTAATTCTGCCAAAGGTTGAGCCAGTTGAGTAGAACAACTAAGCGTATCGGCAATCAAATCATTGATGTCAGTTATACTGAGGGGTGTTAATGTTATTGTATTAACAATAGCATTAACATCTTGTAACATCAGCATCAATGGATGTGCTGGAAAAACTTCGTTATCTCGATATGCTCCAATCATCAACAGACAACGTGTATCTGTCATTAATAGCTTCATCAACTTCAGGGATGCTAAGTCTGCCCACTGCAAGTCGTCAAGAAATATGACTAAAGGATGTTCAATGGTTGCGAAAACCTGGATAAATTGTTGGAACAGTAAGTTAAAGCGGTTTTGTGCAGCAGTGGCTGATAATTCTAATATAGGAGGTTGCTGACCAAGAATCTGTTCGAGTTCTGGAATGACATCAATCATAACTTGAGCATTTTCGCCCAAAGCAGCAAGAATTTTGTCTTTCCAATGGTGTAATTGAGCATCGCTTTCTGATAGAAGTTGCCCTATTAAATCCTGTAACGCTTGTACAACTCCTGATAGGGGGACATCACGCTTGTACTGATCGTATTTACCTTTGATAAAGTAGCCTTGCTGTTTAGCAATTGGTTTGTGAATTTCATTAACGACAGCCGTTTTCCCAATCCCAGAAAAACCTGCTACCATCATCATTTCTGGCAACGAATGGGTAACAGATATAGATGAGATATCTGTTTGCTTGTCTGTTGCTATTCCCATATCCAGAGGATATGCTACGCGCCCAAATGCCTCAAGCAATGTTTTGACTTCTTTGGCCCGTCCGTAGAGTTTTTCGGGGATGAGAAAGCGATCGCAAATGTCCCGTTTTGCTAATTCAAATGGATAGATATTTCCTGTTTGTTCTAAGCTGTGGAGGCATACTTCCAAGTCATACCTGAGACCAAAAGCACTTTGATAGCGATCTTCTGCGTTTTTTGCCATCAGTTTGTTCGCGATCGCAGATAGAGTTGGGGGAATTTCCGAATTGATATGATGAACGAGTGGCGGCTGTTGAGCAATATGATAATGGATTAACTCCATAGGATCGTTGCTTGTGAAAGGCAATTGCCCTGTGAGGAGTTCAAAGAAAGTAACACCCAAGGAGTAAAAATCACTGCGGTAATCAATCCCTCGATTCATGCGTCCAGTTTGTTCGGGAGACAAGTATGCTAAAGTTCCTTCTAAAACATTAGGACACGTAAGGGTTTGGGTTTCTCTAGGAAGTAGAGAGGCGATACTAAAGTCAATAAGCTTGACTTGCTTCGTGCTAGGGTTGATAAGGATATTGGCAGGTTTAATATCTTTGTGAATGATTCGATGGCGATACAATCCTTCCAATGCAGTCACAATTTGAATAGCAATTTGCAGAAATTCACGTAGAGACGCGCCATGGCGCGTCTCTACATTGTCACAGACATAATCTTTTAAGGATATGCCCCCAAAATCCTCCATCACCAAAACATAGCTGTTCTCATAGAGTTCCAGACTATACGTTTTAATAACATCTTCTAAGTGGAGATTTTTGGCTATGGTGAACTGATTGCGGAATTGTATCAGTTCTTTAAAGCTAGGATACTCATTCCGCATCATTTTTATAATGACTGGCTGTCGGTCTAGTTCCCTTATACCTCGATAGACTACAGTTTTATGACCTAGGTATATTTGTTGAGAAATGAGATAACCAGTCAAGTTCACCACAGCAGCCCCTAGTAAAGTAAATTGTTTGTTGCTCCTACAAACTTATTTTTCCCATTTGCGTGGTGGAATTACCCGTGGTTGTAAATTTTTCTACGTGGTGGGAAGAATCAATTTCTTCTGCATTTAAAAATTGCAGCGCCACCCAGTAAAGCAAAAACCAATAACCCGAAGACGGAACTCGATTCGGGAACACTGGCAAATATGAGTTGTGCCGTAAACCTAACCCGACTACCAGGTGGATTCGTTGTCCTAAATGGATAAACGGTTTCACCAGGACGAATTACGCCTCCGCTTTGAACCAACTTTTTGCGATCGCTGGATATAACAAGGCTGCTGAAAATATCAGAAATTGCATTACCCCATATAGCATCTTCATCATCGGGAATAATATCGATGACACCCACTATATTAAATGGTGTGTTATTGATAGCTGTTACAGGAGAAGAATCTGTAAACAAATCGATTGTTACACCATTTCCGCACCAAGGAGGACAAATTCCCACATCAGGAATCTCTTGACCTGGAGGAGGCTTAATCACATTATTAGTCACTAGAATGGCGGCTTGACCCATCCCAGGATTTACCAAAGCCATCAATGTAGCTCCAGCTACAGCCATAGGTAACTTTTTTATCCAATTTAAGGTACGCATTCAAAACTTGCTCCACCGATAACTTTTTTATTGTACTTAGAATTATCTAACAAACAAGGTTATTAAGTTAACGTAGAGAATGCGGATATTGGTCACTGGTCACTGGTCACTGGTCACTGGTCACTGGTCACTGACTACTGGTCACAGTCAAGACTTGTGGAGGAGTAGCATCTGGCGGATAAAGAAAATCCACCTCAACCAATCTTTTCTCACCTCCCTTCATATTCAGCACCACCAAAGGTTCTCCCAGTTGTCCGCGTCTTTGTACCAAATGCACGTACTGAGTCTGAGGCAATCCTGCATCATCTTGATAACGTACCCGTACCGATCCACGGAAGAAGACTGGCTGTACTGATGAATTAAAAAAGCGTAGTCCTGATTTAGTTAACTTGTCTTCCTTAATAGGGGTTTGCATTGACACGGTGACTGTTTGCTGGTTTTGAGTGTTGTTATATAACGGCAAAGTTAAGCTGTATTCGACTCCATAGTTTCCATGGGCGCGATAGGCAGTGTCGGGATAGCGTACCAACATAGGAGCGCTTTGTATTTGCTCAGTACCTAAAGTGCCGCGATCTAAAGTACTTACGCCATAGGAAAAGGTTTGTCCGGGACTGGGAATGGTGAGATATGTTTTTTTAGGGTTATCTACAAGTAAACCTTTCCATTCCGAACCTAAGGCAACTCCAGCAACGCGCCCGTAAATTATCGGTTTGTTTGTCTCTTCTAAAGGAGTGGGGATTTTGTCACGAGGTCCGGATAATTCACTATTATTTAATAGATATTGCCACTCTTCTACAGTAGGGGGACGTTCGCTACCATCAGGATTGGTTGGTGCAAACATTGCTAGACTGGCTGCATAGACTTTGTCACTACTCCAAAGTCGCATATATGTCGAGCGACCATTTAAAGGCGGCGTGAGTTCTTTGACAGGAATTGGTGCATTAAGTAACATTTGGCTTTCCCCTGGTGGAATAATAATTTGAGCCGGGAAGATTTCTTGCCGTTGTCCCCGAAGAACTTGATTTGTAACGCGATCGCCAGGTCCTGCAAAGGTATTGCTCAAAATATTATCACTCTTAAATGGCAGATCAACAAAAGGTGCATCCGGTTGGCTGAGATAGGTAGCTGCTTGCAAAATATTCACTGTCACTGGTTGAGAACTGGGGTTATGTACGATGATTCCCAGGTACAGCGATCGCAAATCTTCAGGAGTTGGTGCTTCCGCTACGTGGTGAGCAAAAACATCAAATCGACCTTTAAAAGAAAAATTTAAATGTGCTGTGGGAACTTTTTTCCCCTCTGATGGAAAAGTTGAGAGCAAAATCCCCTCTTTCAAAACCTTTTCAGGACTATTACTATTGAACACTGGCACTTCATCTAATTTTCCTGGTAGAGGGCGTACTTGTTGCTGTTGGACAATTTCTTCAGGCGGTGCGGGTGGGGGAGCGATCGGGTAAGGTGTTATTTGGGCGATGGGAAAAATGAGTAAGAATGGAAACATATACCGACATATTTTTTTCTACTTTGAGACGCAATTATCTTTACAAAAGTGCCAATCTGTGAATCATCAGTAAAAAATCTTCCATAATTGAGGGGAAGTTTTCTTCAGTCAAAATAGGAACGTGGATAAATATACAAGGAGTTTTTAGTTCCCGGAGGCGCAGTTCATCTAAAACAGAATAATAAAGACCTTCACAGACAAATTTTCCACAGTCATGGCTAATCTCAACAGTCTGAGAACCAGCCACCAATTTTTCTAAATCAACCGTAGTCAGTAACATACTTTCCCCACAGACAGCACCTACTTCCACACTTAATAGCGTCCGTTTCTCAGCCATACCACAGCAAATGATGCAGTCTGGTTGAAGTTCGCGGATCTTTTCTATGACTCGAAAACTGGCTTGCTCAACTTCCACAGGCAATTGTCGCAACAGCGTTAACTCATAAGGCAACGAATTGAGTCGGGTAACTTCTGCCAATAGATCATCAGAAGAATTTGATTTTTGATGAGGTAACCAAGTTTGAAAAGAAGTTAATAAAAACCTTTTCTGCATAAGAGATATTATTTAGAATATAAGTACCCTCCATAATAAATTAGCAGGGAGCAGGTAAATGGCGTTGATTGCAGTCGTAGACTACGACATGGGAAACTTGCACTCGGTTTGCAAAGGATTAGAAAAAGCTGGCGCAACTCCAAGGATTACTGATTCGGCAAAAGAATTAGAAAAAGCAGATGCGATCGTTTTGCCAGGAGTAGGTTCCTTCGACCCAGCTGTCAAACAGTTGCGATCGCTTGATTTGGAAAAACCGATCAAAGAAGCAATTGATTCTGGCAAACCTTTTTTAGGTATTTGTTTGGGTTTGCAAATTCTTTTTGAATCGAGTGCAGAAGGAGTTGAACCAGGACTGGGAATTGTTAAAGGAAGAGTCAGGCGATTTGTTCCAGAACCGGGGATCACAATTCCCCATATGGGTTGGAATCAACTCGAACTTACCCACCCAAAAACAACATTGTGGGAATATCTACCGCAAAATCCATGGGTATATTTTGTCCATTCCTATTATGTAGAGCCAACTGATTCCCAAGTTTGTGCCGCAACTGTCACTCATGGTAGCCAAACTGTCACAGCTGCGATCGCCCGCGATAATATCATGGCAGTTCAATTCCATCCGGAAAAATCTTCTAACATTGGATTGCAAATTCTCTCTAATTTCGTATCTCAGGTTTGGACACAAGTTGCTGCATAATAGAGTTTTGTACGAGTGTCCTTTGTACGAGTGTCCTTTGTCCTTACTCAAATGACCAATGACTAATGACCAATGACTAATGACCAATGACCGTTGACAAATGAGCTTAAGAATTTATGGTAATCGTCCCTTGAAAACATTGCCAGGGAGAGAAACCAGACCCACCAGTGCGCGAGTACGGGAGGCTGTGTTTAACATTTGGCAGGGAACGATAGATGGTTGTCGCTGGTTAGATTTGTGTGCTGGAACTGGGTCAATGGGCGCAGAAGCTTTGTGCAGAGGAGCCAGTTTAGTCGCAGGCATTGAAAAGTCCAGCCGTGCATATGCAATTATTCAAGAAAATTGGCAGCACCTAGCCAATGCAGAACAAAAATTTCAAGTGCTGCGAGGAGATATCTTGCAGATGTTGCCAAAACTCTCAGGGCAACAATTTGACAGAATTTATTTCGATCCACCCTATGCTAGCGGATTATATCAGCCAGTATTAGAAGTCTTAGCTTACCATCATCTTTTAGATACAGACGGCGAAATAGCACTAGAACACAGTCCCCAAGATTGGACACCGCCCATCATTTCTTCTTGGGAAATCTGCCGTGAGAAAGTCTATGGCAATACGGCTTTGACCTTTTATCGCGTGAAAACTGGGGAGTAGGGATTTTGGATTTTGGATGCGTGGATTTTGGATTTTGGATTTTAGATTTTAGATTGGGGAATAGGAATTATTATTTCCTACTCCCGACTGACGACTGCCAATTTTTACAGACCAAGCTGATTGCCACGCTTGTACTGCTCGTAGGCTTTGTAAAACAATCCGGCGAGGGTTACGAAGATAAGACCCAGTACGATGCCGTCAAGCAGGGGTTCAACCACGTTAGATCTCCTATGTGCAACAAAATTGGTTCCCGCCCTTCATTCTACCAAATTCAGCAACAACTCTTTCATTCTTCTCATCCCCTGCTCCCCCTTGTTCCCCTTGCCCCCTTGTCCCCAATCTTCAATCCAAAATCTAAAATCCAAAATCCAAAATCCACACATCCCCAATTTGTGCTTTCAAACACAATCAATTGCATATTTAATCAAGAACTTTTAAGCTATGTGTATGAAATAAAAATTTTTGTACACTTTGATTTGAACAGCAAACTTTTGGATAACCAGATTACCAAACCTAAAATTCTGATTCAGCACATCGCTTTCATTGCCCTGACGGTCGTGCTAGCAGTCCTTTTGGGCGTTTTTGCTGTTTATGCAACTAGACCCTCAGATCCTTATGCCAAAGCTGTTCTATCACTCAAAGGTGACCCAGCACAAGGACATGCCATCTTTCAAATAAACTGTGCTGGTTGTCATGGCTGGCAAGCAGATGGAAGTGTTGGACCGAGCTTGCAGGGGGTCTCTAAACATAAATCGCCCTACGGTCTCATACACCAAGTCACAAGTGGTGAAACGCCACCTATGCCAAAATTTCAGCCAAGTCCTCAAGCCATGGCAGACCTTTTGACCTATTTGGAATCTCTGTAAAGAAAATTTACATAAGTATTATGTAGTAATTTGTGATTCTGATTCAGATAATAAAGAAGACTCGATCGCAGTGTGTGTTATTGAGTCTTCAAATTTTCTAGTCTCAGAATTGTCAGTTGGAATTGAGCTACAACAACCATCTGTCCACTTCTCACCAGGTTTGCGATCGCACATCTTTTTTACTTGTTGTTTGCCCATATTAAATTTGCTTGTTTTGTCCTTAGCTTGTTGAATATCACACAATTATACCATGTCTGGCATTTTACGGTAAAATGCGGTAAAAAGAAGAAAGATAAGAAATCCCTCTTCCCTAGCCTCTAGCCCCTGACCCCTGTTCTCTAATAAGAGTTTCAGGAATGCGCTTGTTAGGTAGCAACAGGTAATCGAGAATTTGATTGCGTAGATATTTAGAAGAGTAACTACTTCCTCTAATGCACTCTAGAAGAAGGATATTCGCGTACAAATAATCTTTTAACGTTTTGATTTGTTCGGTTGAAAATTTTACATCATCATAGCCAATATTCAAATACAACCTCATGACTCCTCTTAAATGTTTGATCCAATCCTCCCAATCAGATTGGGGTGCATTATCATTAGGAAAGCTTTCCTGTAAGAATATGAGTTCATCAGCCAAACTCTCGTAATTTAAAGGGCGATCGCTGGTAATACTAGAAATGACTTGATTGGGGAAACTATCTTTATCAAGGGTAATTTGTCTTTGCTGTTTGCTGAGAGTAATCACACCCCTATTTTTATCAATTGTTACACCTTCGCCTCCTAATTGAGGATCTGTGACCGTATCATCACTTACGGGAAGTTCTTTTCTCAGCAAAGGACTGATTTTATGAGGCTTAAACTGCTTGTTCTCCGCTCTTGCAGATACTTTAGTATGGGTGTCTACTAAATATAATGCAAAATCGGAAAGGGGCGAGCGCTCGATAATATTCCTTCGTTCCCGATTGAACTCTTTTAAAAGAATGGCAAGTTTTTGTGCTAAGGCAGAATCGACTTTTGAGAGTTGATTTGTATAAAGTTCAAATTCTTGGTCTACAAATAAATAGAAAGCTCTCCAAGAGCTAGATTTGACGCCATGATAAGTTGTTACATCATCCAGCCAAGTCAACATATCTTGTAATCGTTTACTGCTGACTAGCTTACTAATTTGAATAAATAGAATTTTTAAAAAATCATCAGCATTAGCTATCCGTCCTGCAATTATGAGAAAGACTTCTCGCCACTGACGGTTTACCAAGTGTTGTTTAACAACTTCTTTTAAGAGTTCGTAGCTCCGACTCTCTACAATATAATTCGCTACAAAGTATTCTTGAAAAGTCAAGTGTGAAAATGAGTAAATATCTTGCGCTTGCTTAACGAGCAATCCATGATTTGCTTCTAATCTTTTTAAGATAGCTAAACTATCAAAAGTTAAAGTGTCACTAGAAAAATCAGGAAGATTTTCAATGTAATTTCCAATATTTTCTTCTAATTCCCTTTGTTGCCACAGGATTTTGTGTGGTTCTTGCAAGAAAGACTCATAAGCTATCTTACTCAACAAATTAACTTTTTGTTGATACGGTAAGTTGAATTTATTAGTTACACTGCGTTCTATTCGTCTGCTTGCATCCCATTTACGTAAAAGGATTTCTACCGCATCATGAATGAGTGAGTACTGGTTTCTTGGAAGTTCGTAGCGATCGTCAAACACCAAGCATAACATTGTTAGTAATAATGGATTTGCTGTTAGTTCTTCTATAGCTCTATTTTTTTCGATTTTTTCCAGCAAGCTATCTGCTAACTTCAAATCTTCGTTAGGCGCAAACCATTTTCTGACAAATATCTCAACTTGGCTGTCATCAAAATCTGCCATCTCTACTTCTGTAAAATCAGGAAATATATAATCAGCAGCGCCAGAACGACAAGTGAGGACAAAACGATTCTTGGGAAATTTCTTGACAAAAGTATCAATACTTTGATAAATGCGATCGCTTTTTGTTTCTCCCACCTCATCCAATCCATCTAATAAAATTAAGCAACGACCTTGTTCTAGCAAATTTTGAACAAATTGAGATGGGTCGGAAATATAGTCTGACAAATCTTGTTTAATAGCATCGAGAAAATTTTGTTCGTTTTCTTCATCAGAAAAGGCTTTTAATGAAATAAAAATCGGAATTTCTTGTTTTTTTTCTTGTTGAATAGAGTGCAAAACAAGATGTTTGAGAAAGGTTGTTTTCCCCGCACCGGGTTTCCCCCAAATGAGCAGCTTAGAATAATTTTTAATAGCATCTAAAGCCGATAAATGGTTTCTAATTCTATAGTTAAATCGACTAAAGCCTATACCTTCGCTTGAAAAGTGACTAAACAGTTCTTGAATGGTTTGAGACTGTTTTCCTTGAATATTTTCTAAAACGTTGACTTGGGCGTAAATACTATCGAGTTGTAGGGGTTGCGTCATCGTCAGGACTTTGATAGTACCGCACTTTCTCTTGAGATATTCTTGATAGCGATCAAACCAAGTTCCCCGGTCGTCAGTCTCGGCTTTCTCTCCTTGTTCCAATGCAGTTTGTTGCCTTAAAGCTTCTTGATAACTTTCATACCCTAATAAAATTCCACATAAGAAGTTGAGATTCTTCTCCTGCATCTTTGTGGGTTCGTCATCCTTAAAGAAGTTCCGAATCGTTTTATCTGAAATAATATCTTTGGAATCTTCTCTTTTATCTTGATAAATACGATTTAGCTCAGTAATCAGAAATTTAGGTGAAGCACCAAATTTCTCTATATATGCTTGTTTTAATTTTTCAAAAATTTTGTGATTAACTGCTATTGCTGCCATTTTTGGCCTCTCTACGTTTTCTTAAATATTTAAGCACTAAAAAACTGTCATGCTTAAATGGGCTACACCAAGTATGGAAAAACCTCATCTATCAACTCTTTCGCTTGATACAGAAAAAGCATCCTTACTCTTCATCGCAATATTCTATCAATACATCCAAAGATAGAAAACAGTACCAGACAGATCTTAAATCTACTTTTAGGTATAGGAGAAGGAGTGGGAATAGCTTATAGAGTAGTATTAGCTTCCGAATTTTACCGTTAATTACCGCATATTTTTTCTAGAAAGAAAATCATTAAATTAAAATTCTTATTATGAACAATAAAATAATCCATCCTACGACATATATCAATAGCGATTGGGTTTACCAAGAATTTAAACAATTTGCATCGTCTCTGTCGATAGAGCTGAGACTGTCACTCAATAGCATTCTTGCTTGGGCGCATCTTTGGCGTCAAGGGCGGATGGATTATAGTACAACCGTTCAGGCTTTTGAAGACATTGAGCAAAACGTTATATGTCAGAGTCTCCTCATAGAACAACTTTTGGAGTGGCGTCTCACTTCTGACAAACTTGAAGGGGTTGATTGTAAGCCAATTATTGTGGATGCTGTGAATCAACAGTTTGAACGCGACCAATCTTCTCTAGCTAGAGAATTTAAGTTTTACCTCGATCGCACGTTGAATCTGACTCATCTTTGGCATCAAAGTCAATTTAGCCAAAGTACCACTATTGAGGCTTTTGAGGCGATTGAACAAAATGCCAAACGCCAAAGCCGAATTTTGGAAAAACTCCTCAATTGGCATTTCAATCCTTATGAACTGAAATAAGTCGTTACAAATCAAACAAGACTCTTGCAGTACGAACTCTATTTAACGTACAGTAGTTGAATAAGGACAGCGTTAAGATGTGATAAAAGCATCTATTATTTTTTCCATAAAAATAATATTCGCGCCGGGAGTATCTACCAACAAGCAGAAGATTTAAGTTCAGAGAAACGTCTACCTACAATTTCACCAACAGAAACTCTTTCATACTTCTCACTAGTTAAGAGTTCATGACTGACGTTTTGCAAATAGGCAATCGCAAAATCGCGGCTAGCGAGTTGTTTTCCTTATTGGGAAGCTACCTGATGCTACCGCAGTTTCGGCGGGAACTGATTATCGATGAGGCTATTGCACCAATAGAGTGTACGCCTGAAGAAATAGCACAAGCCCGACAACAATTTTGTGTTGAAAATCAGTTCACAAGCAAAGCTGACATACAGGTATGGATGGCATACTACGGTTTAGCTTTAAATCAACTAGAAATGATTGTGACTCGTAAACTAAAAATTGAAAAGTTTAAACAAGCGACTTGGGGAAATAAATTGGAATCCTACTTTTTCCAGTACAAGACAAAGCTGGATAAAGTGATTTACTCTCTACTACGAACTCAGGATGGGGGAGTGAGTCAAGAACTTTTCTTCCGCATTTTGGCAAAAGAACAATCTTTTGCTGAACTAGCACGAGAATATTCACAAGGACCGGAAGCTCAAACGGATGGAGTGGTTGGTTCTGTAGAACTGTCCACCTTACACCCAACAATGGTACAAATGCTTTCTAGCAGTCAACCGGGAAAACTACTACCACCGACTCGGATTGGCGAATGGTTTGTGATTGTGCGCCTAGAAAAATATATTCCCGCACAGTTAGATGAATCCATGAGATCGCGCTTGTTAAATGAACTCTATGAAAACTGGCTGAGAGAACAACTTCAAAAACTGATAAGTGAAGGAAACAAGGAAATAAGGGAGATGGGGATGATGGGGAGATGAGGAAAAGAACAATGCCCAATGCTTAATACCCAATGCCCAATCAATAAAAATGACTTATACTCAACAAGCCTCTATTCAAAATTTTTTAACTGAATTATCTCCTTTCAACCTACTACCAGCACAAGAACTTGTAAAATTACTTCCCAAGTTGCAGCTTTTGCGTTATGGCATGGGTCAGGCAATCTTAGTGCCAAATTATATATCAGCTTATATTTCGATTATCTATGAAGGACAAGCACGCTTGCTCGCCCAAGAGCCAAATACTGATGTACCTATCACCCTGCAACTTTTTAAACCAGGAGCAATTTTGGGGTGGCTGAGTTTGCTACGAGGAATTCCTTGTGAAACAGTCCTTGCATCTACAGAAACAGTTTGCATTAATTTATCTGCTACAGATTTTTTAAGCTTAATCAAAAATTTTCCTGAATTTGCCCAAAGTTTTTATACTCAATGCAGTGCTATTGAAATTTTTGAATTGCTGGGTACCGAACTGTCGCAAAGAGCAGATAGCGAGCCTGTCCTGAAATCCTATAATGTTTCAGATATTGCAGAGCTTACTTTTAAGATATTACCAGACGCTGTCGCTCTTACTCTCACTCATACCAATTATCCTAAGGCAGAGTTAGACTCTCGACTGACCTGGTTTGTTAGTAGTCAGGGAGTTGCAAATTTTTCTCTAGGAAGCCGACTACCACCAAATATAGAGCCAAGGCGTTTAGAGGTACAAAGTTCTATTGCTGTCCGTTTGATTGGTTTGCCATTTAAAAAAGATGAAGTAGAAAGTATCAAAGATGAAAATTTTCATCCTTCTACACTTCATCCTTCCGAAGACATTCCCCATGCGCCGGAAAGCCCTCCCAAACTAGAAGTCGCAACAGTTTTTGGGCGATCGCGATCGCCTAGTTATCCTTACATACAAGGTAGAGGACCAAGAGATGCTACTTTAGCTTGCTTCCAAATGCTGAGTCAGTACTGGAGTATTCCCTTTCGCCGGGATGCGATCGCAAAAGTACTGGACAATCAAATTCAACGCACTCAAACCTTGTCATTACAACTTTGTGGTGCGATCGCTGAATTAATAGGGTTAAATGCCCAACTTCTCAACATACCAGCCGTCGCGATTTCTAAACTGCAAACCCCTGCGATGATTCGGTGGCAAGATAGTTTCGCCATCCTTTATGAAATCGGCGAACAAAAGCTAGTCTTGGCAGTACCAGAAGTCGGTATAGTTCCACAGAAGTTACCCAATTTCATTGAAAATTGGGGTGAAGAAGGTCAAGTCTTGCTACTCAAACCAACCAAATACACGCCCAAGCAAAAGTTTAGCTTAAGTTGGTTTATTCCTTCCCTCATTCAATACCGTAAAGTTCTCTTTGAAGTTTTAATTGCTTCCTTTTTTGTTCAAATTTTCACTTTAGCTAATCCCTTAATTATTCAGCTAATTATTGACAAAGTCATTATTCAAAATAGCTTTAATACATTAAATGTACTGGGTATTTTATTATTAATTTTGGCTATTTTTGAAGGACTTCTCACAAGTCTCCGCACTTATTTATTTGTCGATACGACCAGTCGAATCGATCTCACCTTAGGTTCAGAAGTTATCGATCATCTGCTGCGGTTACCTTTACGCTATTTTGAACGTAGACCTGTAGGAGAACTGGCTACCCGCGCCCAAGAACTGGAAAATATTCGCTCCTTTCTAACAGGAACTGCTTTAACGGTGGTGCTAGATGCCGTATTTTCCGTTATCTACATTGTGGTAATGGCAATCTACAGTTGGGTCTTAACTCTTGTTGCTTTAGCAACTGTACCGTTATTTGCTTTCCTAACAATGGTGGTTTCTCCGATTGTGCGAAGGCAGTTACGAAGTAAAGCCGAACGTAATGCCGAAGCTCAATCTTACTTAGTAGAAGTTCTTTCAGGGATTCAAACAGTAAAAGCGCAAAATATAGAATTGCGTTCCCGTTGGCAGTGGCAAGAACACTATGCTAATTATGTAGATGCTGGCTTCAAAACTGTTGTCACTTCTACTGGTGCTAACGTTACGAGTAATTTTCTTAACCAAGTTTCCGCACTATTAGTGATGTGGGTAGGAGCAGCCTTAGTTCTGCAAGGACAACTTACCTTAGGACAACTTATTGCCTTTCGGATTATCGCTGGTTACGTTACATCTCCCTTGCTGCGTTTGACGCAACTGTGGCAGAACTTTCAAGAAACAGCACTCTCTCTAGAACGCCTTGGCGATATTTTAGATAGCCCCGCAGAAGTGACAGAATTAGACCGTCAAAACATTCCCATGCCCAGCATTCAAGGGAATGTTAAATTTGAGAACGTTTGTTTTCGTTTTAACCCCAATAGTCCACTGCAACTGAAGAATATTAACCTGCATTTTCAACCCGGACTATTAATTGGCATTGTGGGGCAAAGTGGTTCTGGCAAAAGTACTTTAACAAAGCTGCTGCCACGACTTTACGAGCCAGAGTCTGGCAGAATTTTAATTGATGGTTATGATATCACCAAAGTTGAACTTTATTCCCTACGCCGTCAAATTGGCATGGTGCTGCAAGACTCGCTCTTATTTGATGGCACAGTGCAAGAGAACATTGCACTCACTCAACCAGATGCGACACCTGAGGAAATTATAGAAGCAGCCAAGATTGCAGCAGCCCATGACTTCATTATGTCTCTGCCCAATGGTTACAACACCAGAGTTGGCGAGAAAGGTTCAGCCCTCTCAGGAGGACAGAGACAGCGCATTGCCATTGCTCGCGTAGTTCTACAAAATCCTCGCTTGTTGATTCTAGATGAAGCCACTAGTGCTTTAGATTACCAATCAGAACGGCAAGTTTGTCTTAATCTTGCAGAGACATTTCGCGGTAGCGGATCTCCTTCTTCGGAAGCTCGCACGGTCTTTTTTATTACCCATCGTTTAAGTACTGTGAAGAACGCTGATGTCATTTTGTTATTAGACCAAGGAACCGTTGTAGAACAAGGAACCCACGAAGAACTTATGGCGCAAAAAGGTCGTTACTACTGCCTTTATCAACAACAAGAGTTAGTGGTTAGTGGTTAGTGGTTAGTGGTTTTACAACTAACAACTAACAACCAACAACTAACAACCAACAACTAACAACTATCAACTAACCATGAACAATTCCATTCAATTCGATCAAAAACCACTGACAGCACCAAGGATACTTGAACCTGAAGTTAAAGTACCTATAAAAACGCCTAAGGAAGATAACAAATTTGCTCGCTATGTTGTTTTACGACAGTCACCTTTTTGGTCACGAGCAATCCTTTGGGGTATTGTAGGAGTGACTTCCTTAGTATTAATTTGGGCTAACTTTGCCAAAATCGAGGAAGCTATTCCTACTCAAGGAATGCTAGAACCTCAAGGAAAAGTAAAAGAAGTACAAACCCCTGTCTCTGGAGTTGTCAAAGCTGTCTTTGTTAGGGATGGGCAAAGAGTACGCCGTGGTGACTTGCTTTTAAGACTAGATGCAACAGCACTGCAAGCTCAGTTAATCTCTCTAATAAAAATTCGCACTGCATTAATTCAAGAGAATCAGTTTTACCGTGTCCAACTTACTGGGAAAAATCCTTCCTTAGAGAAGTCACAATTATTTCAACAAGTCAAATTACCCTTTGAGTTGGCTTCTCTAACTCAAAGCCGTACAGCGTTAATAGCAGAAAATCGGCTTTACCGCAGTCAACTGAATGGGACAGAGCAAAGCATTACATTTTCCCCAGAGGAAGAAGCTCGTTTGGAGTTTAGCAAAGCAGAATTAGAGACTCGAATTGCATCTGACCAATTTGAAACCGAACAATTACAAAAACGATTCAGTGAAAACCAAGTTCAGTTAGCTTCTGCTCAAGATATTCAACAAGTCAATCAAACTATTCTCAACAATATTGAGCCTCTAGTTGAAGAAGGGGCTATTGCTCGCCTACAATATCTCAGACAGCAAGAGCAATTCCGCACTCGCCAAGCTGATGTCCAACAGCTAACACAAGAGCAAGCACGTTTGCGGTATGCCATTGCTCAATCCAGAGAAAAACTCCGGAATACCATTGTTGCGGCTAAAAAGGATTTGCTCACTAAAATGGCTGATAATAACAAACAAATAGCTCAAATCGATAGCGAATTGAATAAAGCTATTTTGGAAAATGAGAAGCGAGTTAGTGAAATAGAAAGTCAAATTAGTCAAACAAAATTGAATTTACAATATCAAGAACTTCGTGCTCCAGCCGATGGAATTGTTTTTGATTTACAAGCTCGCAATCCTGGTTTTGTGACCAATACCAGTCAAGCAGTTCTCAAAATTGTTCCAAGTGAAGATCTGACGGCTAAGGTTTATATCACTAATCAAGATATTGGTTTTATTAAACAGGGTATGAAAGTAGATGTTAGGGTAGACTCTTTTCCCTTTAGTGAATTTGGTGATATTAAAGGTGAAATTGTTTGGATTGGTTCTGATGCTCTACCACCTGACCAAATCCGTCCTTATTATAGTTTTCCTGCGAAAATCCGCTTAGAAAGTCAATCTCTGACTATTAAGAATCGAGATGTAGCAATTCAATCAG
Source organism: Scytonema hofmannii PCC 7110 (assembly GCF_000346485.2). Taxonomy (NCBI): domain Bacteria; kingdom Bacillati; phylum Cyanobacteriota; class Cyanophyceae; order Nostocales; family Scytonemataceae; genus Scytonema; species Scytonema hofmannii. The sequence goes on along the minus strand of NZ_KQ976354.1, from coordinate 2,594,461 downwards.
GAATGTCAATCAGTGCAAATATTAAGGTACGCGATCGCACAGTCATGAGCATTTTTACTGATTTGTTTGCCAAGCAAATTGATAGCATCAAATCAATCAGATAAACACACGTATCTATTTGTGCGTAAGTTTAGGTTCAAACTTAAGGCTTGTACCTAAAGCAGAGTTAACTTGATTTCTTAACATAGGAGATTTTGGAATAAATTTTACCCTACCAGATCCAGGTATGACAGTTTCTACGGTAGGAGTACCAAAACGCGTGTAGAACTCGTTAACACATTCTTGTGGGAATCGCTCTGTATAGAGATTAATTCCAGCAAAGTCATTGAACTTATAAAAATCTGTAAAGAAAGACCACTCATCTGGGCGGAAGCAACGTGATTGACGAGAGTTTGTACTGTCAGGGAAAAACAGTTTATCCCAACCAGCTTCAAAAAAAGGCTCAACTTGGGAAGGATGTAAACGCCCAAAGTATTGTCCCATGACTTTTTTCTCATGAAACCTTCTGAGTGTAAAAATTCCACTGTTGAATGAATAATATGGGCATATACTTTTTGCTCCAGCTCCTATAATGCAGAAAGGCCAATCTAAAACTGCTTCTCCTGGCTGTTTCTTAACATAATTCATGTAAGTAAAAAAACTTTTGTCAAGTAAGTAGGGTTGATAGTCTACCTTAAAGGAGTAAGCAGTAAAAACTTCAATGCATCCCAAAATCACTAAAATTCCTGAAAGTAACTGCCGTTTAGATGGACGCAGCCAATTCAAGTTAAGATGTAAGGCAAAAAGACAAAGTATGACTGGATAAATAATGGTGCTGCGACCTCCTACACGATTAAAGGTAAACCAGGGAAATATTTTGAGTGTTGGAAATAGTGATGGATGATAAAGGAGGCAAAGTAGAAATATTAATATCAGGGGAATAAAGATAATAATTTGTTTGCGTGCTTGCCACAATCCCAAAGTTCCAATAATTACGAAAAACCATCCAGGGCTACCAGCACCTATAGCTTCTGGTGAATCAATGAAAATGTCTTCAAAGCTTTTTTTTGGATTATTTATAATTGGAAAATATGGAATAAGCAACCTCAAAGGATTAGTCCACCAAGCTCCAAAATTGACTCCATTGAAATCAAAACTTTTAGCTTCTTTTACAATTTGAAAACTCAAAGGAAGATAGATATAAGCAGCAATAAAAGTTAAGCTTAGCAAAATTAAACAGATATGATAAGAAGCAAAAAAATCATTTTGATAGAGTTCTATCTTTTTTTGAAAGAAATCAAGGAATTTTGAATTCTCCTTAAAATATCTATAGCAGGCGATCGCGCTAATAAAGAGAATCGATACCGTGAAAGACATTAAGGCATAGCCAGCAATATATCCTAAATCCTGACCAAAAGAAAGGAACAGCAAGCAAGCCCTGAGTAAAATGAGTCTTAGAGATATATGTTGCCTTAAAGCAACTCTTTTGACTATAAGAAAGTCAGCGATTAAGCTCAGGGTAGTCCAGTGAACGACAGAAATATTCAAGTGATGTGGATATTTTAAGATAGCATAAAAATTACAAAAAGAAACCAGGAATCCCGCTCCATTAGCGCGGGTAAAACCATAATCCTTTAATAACAATACAAAAGTTCCTAATGCTGTTATTAATACAGTTATTAAATAATAAATTTGCAACCAAGGACCAGTCCCAAAAAATGAGTGTAAAATAGCATAAAAAATATCTTTTTCAAAGACCCAAGGTTGAAATATACTGTTTGTTCCATAGGGATAAAAAGATTGATTGGTTAAAAAATGAATTTGAGGAAACGGATTAAAGCTTAAATTTTTAGCTAAATAAAATCCTGAATATTCCTGAATTTCTACATAGTCATAGTTAACCCCACCCCACGGTCCAAGCCCAGTCCACCCTGTCAAGGGAGTTGAGAAATTTTTAATGACTAGAAAACCAAAAAGAAAAGAGATACATATAAAAGCTAAAGCTTGTAGTTTTATTAATTGATTAAAGTTGATAGGAAACAACATTTTCATCGAAAAACTCCTTTTGTAGAGTTTGGTTGCACCTGAAGTTAGTTTTGGCATACTAGAGCATCAGTACAGTAATCCCAAAAACCCGGTTTCTTAGAGTTGAGCATAGGAGATATCAAGCTTGAGTACAGAGAGAAACGGGGTTTTTTGCCCCATTTTAACTACTGTATCGGTAGTAAGTGGTAAACCAAGTTCTGCACGAACTTGTAAGCAAGCTGCGATCGCATCTTTGATATTTTCCACAGCTTCTTCTTTTGTCTGTCCCTGACTGACACAACCAGGAATACTGGGACATTCTACAATCCAAACTCCATCTTCGTCACGGTCAAGCGTTACATTGAATTTCATCAGTCTTTGAAATTGTAAGCGTTTTGGTTCTTTTCAGTTTAACAAGCAAGATTCCAATCATAAGGGATTTTCAAGACATAAATTATCCGGTGATTGTGGGACGGGCGTCCCCGCCCGTTCTAGATTAGTGGCGGGCGGAGACGCCCGCACCACGAAGTTTTGGAAGATTTTTTTATTTGGAAGTCCCTAAAGCTAAATTATTTCACGCTAAACTGCTGTGAATAAAAACGTGCATAACGGTTTTCAAACGTCAACAATTCCTCGTGAGTTCCCGACTCCACTATTTCTCCCCGTTCGAGAACTAAAATACGATCGCACCTTCGTACTGTACTGAAACGATGGGCGATAATAAACACGGTGCGCCCCTCCATAAGTCTTTCTAATGCTTCTTGTACTAAAGCTTCTGACTCAGAATCTAAGGCAGATGTCGCTTCATCTAAAATCAGTATTCTAGGATTGAGGAGGACAGCACGTGCGATCGCAATTCTTTGCCTCTGTCCGCCTGATAAATTGACACCTCGTTCCCCAAGCCAGGTGTAGTAACCATCTGGTAATTGAGTAATAAATTGATGGGCATTGGCAATTTTAGCTGCTTTCTCAACAGATGCCATATCAAACGAATCTTGCCCAAAAGCGATATTTTGAGCAATAGTTCCAGAAAACATGATAGTTTCTTGAGGAACAATCCCAATTTGCCGTCGCAAACCGTGCAGTGTCACATCTCGGATATCAACACCATCAATCAAGATTTGACCTGCGTTTGGATCGTAGAAGCGAGGTAAGAGGTTGACAAAAGTTGTTTTACCTGATCCAGAAGCACCTACTAGGGCAATGGCTTCTCCTGGCATTGCTAATAAACTAATATCTTTTAATACGGGTTCGCCGGATTTATAGGCGAAGGACACGTGACGATACTCTACCTTTCCGGTAACAGTTGGAAGTAGAATAGCATCTGGTTTTTCTACCACCGTTGGTTGAATAGCTAATAACTCAAAAACACGGTCAACCGACGCCTCACCTTGTTTAAACTCGTTGTAATTGTTGGTTGTGTGACTTATCGGATCGATTAAGGATGCAGCTGCTGCTAGAAAACTGAAAAACTCTGCTACAGTCAAGTTACCGCGATCGATCTGCCATGCTGCAAACAACAAAAGCAGTAAAAAACTCACTGCTTGTAAAAAACCAACAATGGGAATTTGAATGGCTTTGAGCTGTTCGGTAGAGTATTTTGCTTTTAAAGCACGTTCGGCTTCGCGGCTAAAACGGGCAATTTCATAATCTTCGGCTGCAAAAGCCTGGACTATACGGATACCGCTCAAAACTTCAGTCAGTATAGATGACAAATCTGAAACATGATTTTGGCTTTTGAGGGAGAACAACCGCAACCTTTCGCCAAACCATCCAATTAAAAGACCCATCAACGGTGCAACAATCACTGTAGTGAGTGTGAGTTGCCAGTTGAGGTAAATCATGTATATGGGGATGGCTATCAATTGCAAAAAGCAGGGAATAAAGTCGTGAAAAAGCTTGTGTACGACTTCTCCAACCCGATCGATATCTTCAGTGAGACGGTAAGATAAATCACCTGCTTTTGCTGTTTCAAAATAGCTAAAATTTAACTTTTGGAGATGGGTGTAAACTTGCTTGCGGAGATGAAAAGCGACTCTCAGAGCAGCTTTTGCCATGTAAATATCTTGCACGGACTGAAAAAAGCCCCTAACAAGAAATACACCACCTAAGATGCCTAGAATCTCGGCAATTGCAATAACGTTTCCTTTGCCAAAGGCATTTGACAATTCCTTGACAAGAGTGATGAGTGCTAAGGTTGCCATTACATATCCTAAAATGCCAACAAATCCTTTGAGGATTGTTTGCCATTGGGGTCGGATATATGGTATGAGATGCCAGTAATGAGAGCGTGTTTTCAAGCTATCAAGTCCACACTATATTTTTCTTTTTTTGACGCGATTGGGTTTCCTATGGTTTCTGCAGTGACCAGTGACCAGTGACCAGTGACCAGTGACCAGTGACCAGTGAGCTTCATCCTTGCTTTTTGGCATTTTGTCTGGTAACTTTGGATATGCGAGATCGGAGCAGTAAAGTTTTATGCATAACTGGTCTTTATAATCGAAGAATATAGAAAGACGATAGTTGTAAAGGAAGCCTTTGTTAAGAAGTCTAAAGTGGTTGCATCTCAATTGTTACAATAAAATACAACTTAGTTCTGGTGTATCTACCATATATTTCTCTAGTAAAGCTAAGTAAATAAGGTGATTCGGGTCAAGAAGAAAGTAGTATTAAATACACTGTTATTAGTATACGCAGTTAATTATTTTTCTTCTCATCTAGAAAAAGCCAGATTTGCAAAGCTTATCCCGATAAATAGAATTGGTAGGTATCAGTTTATGTCTTTTACTCCACTTCAAACATCTGGCATTGTCGCAACGTTTGTGCGTCGCGAAGCGCAAGCTGTACCCAGCTTATCGCTCAGGCAGGTTCTCTACAAAATTGTACGCAACTCGTGTTCCGACGAACCGCGTTACAAATAATGTATAAAAATATACCTGCTAGTTTGAGTTAGACAATGTTAAGAAAAATACAATATCAAGCTGGGCAATTACAGGATCTCCTTGAAGAGCAGCGATGTAGGGGTGCGAGTGGCTTGATTGACATTAGCGCATTCGTTCATCCGGATCGACAACCTAGAACTCGTGTTTTAGTTTTCAACAATGGCGAGATTGTTTACGGCGGGATGAAAGTTCTCACCAATCAAGAATTTGCCAGACAAATTGGGGTAAAGTGCAGTAGTAGCTGGGCGGATACGGCTGTCAGATACGCCGCGCAGAAGCTACAAAATCCATCATCTTTTCGAGAACTGTTAGAACATATCGTTCGGATACGAGTGTTCAAATGGGAGGATATTGAAGCATTTGTCCGCACTCAAGTCGCGCAGGTCTTGGAGCAGACCAACACATTTCCCGGACAGTTGGAGGTTGACAATACAGTACAGATTGACCTCAGTTATGGACTCGACGGTCACAAGTTGAACTGGTATATGCTTCTTCAAGAGGTTGGCGATCGCCAAAAAAAGTGGGATGCTCTAGCTCCGATTGTCCCCAGTATGGAGGCTGTTCCTCAGATTTTATCTGGTCGTTGGCGAACCATGATAGAAAATAGCAAACAGCAACACTTGCTTGAGAAGGTAAATGGTAAGCGATCGCTCATAGAGATTGCTGAAGAATTAGACCAAGATCCACTGGAACTAGCCCAGTACTACAAAGTTTGGTCAACCTCGAATTTGCTTTCCATAAGGGAAAACACGTTCCTAACGCCATCCCAAACTCAAGTGTTGACTTCAGACGTTCCCGTTGCTGTAGAGCAAGAACGTCCCATTGTTTTGAGTGTTGATGACAGCCCAGTTGTACAAGCTCTCATCAAGCGAGCTTTGGTTAAAGACTATCAAGTTTTCTCTGCAAGCAACGCCGTAGATGCTTTGAAACTGATGAATACCCATCCAATTATACTGTTGCTGTTGGATGTGACCATGCCAGAAATTGATGGCTTAGAGTTTTGCCGTACAGTTCGCAGTATTCCTAAATTCAAGCAATTACCTATTGTTATGGTTACGGCACGAGATAAATTTTCTGATAAACTTCGAGGTCAAATCGCAGGTACTACTCATTATTTAACAAAACCATTTGAACCAGAAGCTTTACTGAAAATTGTGGCTCAATGTGTTAAGGAAAAAAAACATGCTGAAGCGATCTCTCGTGAATCGCGTTTGCGTACTTTAGGATTTCAAAGTCAAACAACATCCAGCAAAATTTTTTAAAAGGCAAATCAAAATAACCTCAAAAACTCATTCGACATGAATTTTATATCACTATTTAGTCTTGTCATTAAATTAATTAAACAAGTATTTGCCATCCATTCGTATATAGAGAGAGATGCACAATAGAGCGTCTTGAAAAAAACATTTTTTATATTTTTTAAAATGGTATTTTTTATGTATCGGAGTCATAAATATCTAACATTTCGCCTACATAATTCACTATACGGGATTGAAGCAGAATTTATTCAAGAAATTGTCCTGCTTCCGGAACTCATACCCATTACTGATGCCAACATCGATCTTATTGGAGTCTTTTATTTAAAACAGCAACTTATTCCAGTCTTACATCTTGATTTACTTTTAGGTTCTTCCCTACAAGATTGCCATGTAAGCGATTATATCATCATCATCCAGTGGGAAAACTTGCAAATTGGCATGGTAGTTCACGAAATTTCTGAAATGATAGAACTAGATGATGATGTCATTGAAACACCAGGACTGCAGGGAAATTTCTCTGTTAACGATCTCTCATTTATAACTGGATTCATCCAGGTAGAGTCAGAAACAGTTTGGTTGCTAAATTCTCAGAAATTAGTCCGTCAGCCAGATTTCTTACTCACTTTAATTTGGGATTTAGAAAGTGAGTTAGATACCAGAAAAAAAGCTCTTCAAGAACAAAATGAGCGTGCTAATTATCAACTCCTTGAGGGAATCCAAGTTCCAAACTTTTATGACTTGTATTGCCCCTATACAACTTTAGAAGAAAGAACAATTTTCCAGCAAAGAACGTTAGAGCTTCAAGACATAGCATTAGGCGCAGAATCTGAGATTCAAAATCTTTCTCTTGCAGTCATTGTTTTTGGCAATGAATACTTCGGTCTGGACTTAGAACTGGTGCGAGAGTTCACCAATATTCAAAATTTGAAACCTATTCCTTGCTGTCCAACGCATATTATCGGCAATATGAATTTGCGAGGACAGATTATTACCTTAGTCGATATTCGCAGTGTTTTGAATCTTCCGACTACCCCCATCAACATTGGTTCTAAAGCTGTTGTATTTCAAGTCAATGATATTCTTGCTGGCTTTCCAGTGGATAGAGTTTTAGAAGTCGTCTCTCTCAAACATGAAGAGATAATGCCATTGAATGTCACTTCATTTGATGACAACGTACAGTATCTTCGAGGAATTGCTCCTTTTGAAGAGAAAGTTCTTTGTGTTCTAGACTTACCCAAAATCTTAACAGAAGGAGGGTTAATAGTGAATGAACAAATTTAGATTGGGCATTCATTCCCCACTCCCCACTCCCCACTCCCCACTCCCCACTCCCTACTCCCTACTCCCTAAGGATACACAAATATGTTTGCCAAAATGAAACTGAGAGAACGAATTATATTGGGATACTCCTTCCCACTTTTATTATTAATGTTGCTTAACGGGTTAGCTTTCTTGAACTATAGAAATTTAGATGCATCTTTTCAAAAAGTAGAAGAAGCTAAAAATGCCCAGAAAGAAATATCTCACTTAACACTAGGTATTTCAAAAATTGAAAGATCCGTGCGCGGTTGGTTGATATTTAACGATCGCCCGGAAACGCTGATAGCATCCTACAAGGAAGGATTGGCTGAATATAAGAGCGCTACTGCATCAATTGCAAAAATTTCTCTGACTTCACAACAAAAAGCAAGATTGACAAAAATTCGTCAACTGGAAAATCAAATCGAGCAATTTTCCCAAGAAATTGTGAAGTTGATAGAAGCTGGCAAGAAAGATGAAGCACTCAAAATATTTCAACAGGGAAAAAGTAGAGATTTAGTAGAAGAAATTGAGGCTTTGCAGACAGAGTTTGAACGAGAGCAAGAAAGAATTGTTGTAGTGTTGCTTCAAGATATTAAACAATCGGCGACTATTGTACAAATTGTTGCCGGATTGGGGACATTCATCACAGTTATTATCTCTTTAGTGATTGCTTATATCCTCGCGTCTACCCTTGTTAAGGCAATCCAAGAAGCTTCAGATTCAGTCTCATCTTCTGTAAAGGATATTACTTCCACTGTGACCAAACAGGAGCAGATTATTTTTGAGCAATCTGCTTCTGTTGGTCAAACAACTAACACAATACAGGAATTAGGAGTGTCTGCACTTCAATCTGCCGAACAAGCAGAAGTATCAGCCCAAAGAGCAAAGCAAGCCTTAACTCTTGCTGAGGGGGGGACAAAAACAGTGGGTTTAACAGTGGAAGGGATTGCAGAACTTCGAGATCAAGTGACTGCGATCGCCAACCAAATTGTCCGATTGAGCGAGCAAACATCTCAAATTTCCACCGTTTCCGATCTCGTGGCGGATTTGGCGAGTCAAACAAATATGTTAGCTCTCAATGCAGGAGTAGAAGCAGCACGCGCAGGCGATCAAGGGAAAGGTTTTGCAGTTGTAGCAAGTGAAATTCGCAAACTCGCCGACCAAAGTAAAAAGTCAGCAGAGCGAATCAATTCTCTAGTTAATGAAGTTCAAGCAGCTATTAACTCCACAATTATGGTGACCGATGAAGGTACAAAAAAAGCAACACAAGGAATTAGGCTAGTGGCGGAAACGGGAGACGCTTTCACAAGTATTGCTGATGCTGTTAACAACGTGTTCCTCAACACCCAACAAATTACCCAAACTGCCAAACAGCAAGCAATTACAGTACAACAAGTTGTCGCTGCGATCAATGCCGTCAATATAGGAGCAGAAGAAACAGCCATAGGCATTACTCAAGTGAAAGTGGCTACCGAAGAACTTAACGAAGCTGCTCAAAATCTTCAGGCTGTACTTTGATAACCAGTGACCAGTGACCAGTGACCAGTGACGGTTTTGACTAGTTAGCTTTATTTGTGACGATCTACTTATGATGATAGAAGATGAAGAGTTGCGATCGCTATACAAAGAGGCGAGTGCAGAACACATACAAAAGATTGAAGCAGCATTGCTACATCTAGAGAAAAATCCACAAGACAATGCCAAACTTGAGGGATTATTGCGAGAAATACACTCCCTCAAAGGCGATTCCCGGATGTTGGGGGTAAAAGATGCAGAAACACTAACCCATGAAATAGAAGAAATTTTGGGAACCGTCAAGCGAAGTGAACAAGTTCTGACACCTAAGTTGTTTGATTGTCTTTATCAAGGAATAGACGCTGTCCGTAAAATTGCTCATGAAGCCATTACCGGACAACCATCGGGAGTTAGCGTCTTCCATGTCCTAGCCCAACTTATGAAAGTTGAGCCTGACGATAGACGGTTGGCAATTCAAGAAACAACAGATGAGTCTCAAGATACCACCCTAACCAAAACTAGAGTGGAACAGCCCTCAGTCTACACTCAGGTAATCCACCCCAATGAACCAACAGAACTTATTGATGACCGAATTGACACCATTCGTGTTGAATCAGAAAGACTTGATAAACTATTAACTAATGTAGGTGAATTAGTCGTCACCAAAGGTCAAATTGCAGATCAACTTGCCGATTTAGAAGAAATCACAGCCTTATGGGAAGATGTCTATCGGCAAATTTTTGCAAGTCGTCAGTTATTTCAAGATTTACAACAACACCTACCAGATACAAAACAGCAATCCCTGCTTAAGTTTTACGATTTATTGGAAAACCGCCTCAAGCAATTAGGAACTTATTTAAACAACCTGAAAAATAAAACTAACGACTCCACCACCAAGCTTGAAGCTGTATCCGATGAACTCAACTCAGCCATCACTTCTGTGCGACTGGTGCCATTATCAGCAATATTTAATCTCTTTCCTCGTACTGTCAGGGACTTAGCCAAGGAGCAAAGCAAAGAAGTCAATCTCCAAATTGAGGGAGGAGAAACTTGTGTAGACAAGCGGATTTTAGAAGAGATGAAAGACCCTCTGTTGCACCTCCTCCGCAATGCAGTGGATCACGGTATTGAAACACCTTTAGAACGCCAACAAGCTGGCAAACTTCCCACAGCCACAATTCAGATTCGGGCTAGCCAGACTGGCAACACTGTAACCATAGAAGTTTCAGATGATGGGCGTGGTTTGGATATCGAAGCTATTAAACAGGCTGCAGTCCGTCGAGGTATCTGCACGGAAGAAGAACTCTTAAGAATGTCCATGGGTGAAATTCAGTCATTGATTTTTGTGTCTGGATTCTCCACCCGCACCTCAGTGACAGAAATTTCTGGTAGAGGAGTAGGTTTAGATATTGTACGTGCAAATGTTGAGCGTCTGAAGGGAAACATACTTGTAGAATTTACGCCCGATCGAGGTTGCTTATTTCGCATTACGATTCATAGCGTACTAGCAACAACTTGCGTCTTAATTGTAGAGGTCAACCACAATCCCTATGCTATTCCCATTGAATTTGTAGAAACCATGCTATTGGTTTCTCCTCAGGAAATCTTTGCTGTTGAAGGCAGCCAGACTTTTCCTTTTCAAGGACAACCCATATCTATTGGTTGGCTTGCTGATTTACTAGGTTTGTCCGTAAAAATTCCGGCATCAACGCAGGCATTAACGACTGTCTTAAAAAGTATTCCATGCGTTATCTTACAACTTGGTTGTGAGCGTTTGGGGTTGCTAGTAGATACCGTATTGGAGTTACAAGAAATTGTTTTAAAGCCACAAAGTCGTTTGCTCAAACGAGTTTGTAATATTTCTGGGGCAACCATTCTGGGGACTGGCGAAGTTTGCATGGTGTTGAGTCCGACAGATTTATTTAAATCAGCTAAAAAGACAGTTGTCTCCATTACAGTTAAAGAAATAGTAGAAATCGCACGAATTAAAAAGAAGATTTTATTAGTCGAAGATTCAGTTCCTATCCGTACTCAAATGAGACGGATTTTAGAAGCTGCTGGTTATGACGTCATAGTGGCTGTAGATGGTCAAGACGGTTTTGAAAAACTCAGTGAAAGTCAATTCGATGCTGTTGTTTCAGATGTCCAGATGCCAAACGTTGATGGGTTTGAATTTACTATGAAAATTCGCGAATTAGCAGAATATCAAGAATTGCCTGTTATTCTCGTCACAACTTTAGCAACTGAACAGGACAAACTCCAAGGTAAAAAAGTTGGAGCTAATGCGTACATCACCAAAGGACAATTTGAGCAAGGAGAATTTTTAGATATCTTGAGAGGATTAATATAAATGTATTCATTGAAAAAGAAAGTCGTTTTAATTGAAGATTCTCCTATTGCTTTAGAGATTCTTCAACGAATGCTAAATTCCTCATCAGAAATAGATGTGGTTGGCACGGCACGGAATGGTGAAGAGGGTTTGGAAGTTATTATTAAAACTCAGCCAGATGTTGTTTGTACGGACTTGCTGATGGAACACATGGATGGTCTGGAATTAACGCGGCGCATTATGGCTGAAAATCCACGACCTATTTTAGTGATTAGCAATTACGTGCAGAAAACAGACATTGACAATGTTTTCCGATTGTTGCAAGCCGGTGCAGTAGATATTTTTCCCAAACCTCCAACCAATTCACCCACTGACTATGAAAAACTCAAAGCCGCTTTAATTGCCAAGATTAAAGTGCTTTCTAACATGAAACTGGTTCCCAAACGACAATACAAGCAACTTGCTTCTACGGAATTGACAACTTCTGGATCTGTTTCTAAAAAGGACTCGCCGAGATTGATGGCAACTTCTCGCGTCCAAATCATCAGCCTTGGAGGTTCTACTGGGAGTTTGCAAACAATTCAAAAGATTCTCAACCAACTCCCGTCTGATTTTCCATTACCCGTGATTTGCGTCCTCCATATGGGTGAAGGTGTTTTGTCAGGATTGCTCAAATGGTTGTCCTCAGAGTGTGCATTGCGGGTTAAAGTTGCTGAAATGGGTGAGTTTCCATCACCAGGAACCATTTATTTTGCCCCTGAAAAAAATCATTTGGAATTGGATTCTCAAGGTGCATTTATTTATTCAAAAGCTCTACCGGGAGAGAAACATTGTCCTTCGATTACAGTTACGTTTAAATCTGTCGCTGACTACTATGGTAAAACGACAGCAGGAGTGTTATTATCTGGGATTGGGAGTGATGGAGCAGAAGGCTTGCAGACAATTTCTCAAGCAGGCGGTATTACACTAGCCCAAAATGAACATACCATGTTTGGTATGGTAAAAGAGGCAATATCTTTAAATGCTGTTCAACATTTACTTAATATTGAGGAGATGACTTCTTTTTTACTGAGAATTTTATGAGAAAAGTTTTGGGGTTTTTCGGAATGCTAGCCAGTGTAGGTATATTACTGCTACTTGTTTGGGATTCCGCAGAAAATTCTCTTTTAAGACGTGCAATACCTACAAAAATATCTCTTGCAGAAGAAAATATAAGGTATGAAAGGCGCATTCTCAACCAGAGTGAAGCCCATATTTTATTTGTGCCTTCTCAGAGTGAATTTGTAGTCACACCCGTAGTATCACAAAACTTAGAAACTATCGAGAAAATTGCTCAGAAAAATCAAGCGATCGCTACCATTAACGGTGGTTTTTTCGATCCCAACAATCAAAAAACGACATCAAATATTATTATACAAGGTAAGCTAGTTGCCAATCCAAGAGAAAACGAACGCCTCGTAAACAATCCTAATTTAAAATCCTATCTCAATCAAATTTTTAACCGTACAGAATTTAGACGCTATGGGTGCAACACGGCTTTAGCTGAGAACTCTAAGGCAAATAGCACAGTCCGTTATGATATTGCTTTTCACAACGCTCCATTGCCTGTAGGTTGTCAGTTAGTTGATGCTTTAGGTGGTGGTCCCAAGCTATTACCTGACTTAACTTTGGTACAAGAGGGCTTTGTCGATGCAGACAAATCCCGCGATGCTTTGGGTAGTACTCAACTGAATGCTAGAAGTGCTGTGGGTATTACTCGTGACGGTAGCATTATTTTGGTCATGATTTCTCAAAAGCCAAAAGCTTCTCTGTCTGGAATATCGTTACCTGCACTTGCAGATTTTATGAAAAGTTTGGGTGCGGAAAAAGCGATGAATTTAGATGGTGGTAGTTCTGCTTCTCTGTATTATGATGGTAAAACTTTCTTTGGAAAAGTTGATTTAGAAGGGAATTCTGTAAAACGACCTATCAAGTCAGTTTTGCTGGTTCGGAAAACTTCTTAGAGGGTGTTTGTAAAGTTCCAATTCATACTTGCCTTGGGAGCATCCCAAATGTACAAAATGCGGCATTGCTGAATCAATGTATGAATCCGGGTTAAACCCCCAAGATTTGCCCTCACCCTAGCCCTCTCCCTTTGGGAGAGGGGACAAGAATTCACCGCTCTCTTCTGCCAATAAGTTGTAGCTTAAGTTTTACTCCACCGCTCGTAAATGTCTACCCAATACTGCTCGGTTAATGATCGTTGAGGCTTCAGAACCCCGGTAAATAAGTGCGAAACCGGGGTTCTAATTTCCGCTTATCCGAGCAGTATTGGAAGAGGTGGCTGCGGTGATTGCTTTCCTATGCTCTGAGCGATCTAGCTTTGTGCTTGGCTCCAACTGGCGGGTAGATGGTGGCTCGGTTGCAAGCCTGCGATCAACTGAACTTTAAGCACTGACAAGGATTCGAGCAACTGCCGATTATGTTATCAAACTTAAAAATGCTCCAAAGATAAACTTTGGAGTGTCCCACTTACAGTATGCCTGATTTGTCAATATCTTCTACTGGACTAGTGCTCTAGAAATCGAACTACTTAAATAATTAGTTAAAATATTTACAACATTATTTTTAAGCTTGTATAAGGTATAACACTTAATGGATACTTACGATAGACGTTGCCAGCTAGGTGCCTCTCGTCGTCGGCTTGAGGATGCTCAAGCTTTGCATAGTCATAAGCGTTGGACAGGTGCTATCTATCTTGGTGGTTATGCTATTGAATGTTCTCTAAAATCCCTTATTTGTAACAAAGAGGGCAACAAGAGTAACTTTAAAGATACTAGTATTTTTCAGAAGGGACTCCAAGGTGCAAGTCTCCATAATCTAACATTTTTGTTAGAAAGTTTGCCAACAGTACAACGTACTATAGCATTAGATCGTACTGGTACTTATAAAGAAGCATGGAAAGTAGTTTCATCTTTATGGCGCAACGATGAATTACGATACTCAGACAAAAGTGGTGAAGAAAAAGATAGCCAAAAATTCCTCGATTCAGTACAAATTTTACATAGATTCCTGCTAGATAAACAAGGTGAGATATCATGACAGATGACAACAGTACGCTAGCTCAAGATATTCAAAAGTTTCTTAGTGATAGATTGACATTAGAAGATACAAAAGCAAAGGTCAAAATCAGAAGAACTTCACTAGGTTGGCTAAAAATTAGGATTGTTACTAGCTATTTTGAAGATAAATCATTAGTTGAGCGTGAAAAGAAGATTGATGATTTACTAACATCTTTTTCCTCTGGGTTGAATTTGGGACAATATCCAATAACTGGCTATGAATTGTTAACTCCAAAAGAAGACACCAATCAACCTCTTCAACACATTCAGTTACCTTTATGGTCAGAAATTTTAATGGCTCCAGAACCCGAACAGTCAGCTGAAGTAGAAGAAGATACTCTGAAAAAACCTTTGATTGTTACTTTTTACTCTTTCAAGGGAGGTGTAGGTCGCTCTACAGCTTTAGGATTGGTAGGAGGTATACTGGCAACTCGCAATCGTCGGGTAGTTATAGTAGATTTTGATTTGGAAGCTCCTGGAATTTCAATTATGTTGCATCAGGATATTGAAAATACTAATGGAGAACAGTATGGAGTATTAGATTACCTACATCAACGCTCCCTTACTCCTGAAGAAAATATTCCTAATATTGGTGATTGTATATGCCAGATAAACTTACAAACTCGCGGCGAACTTTTTTTAGTATCAGTAGGAGAGTATAACGAAAATTACATTCATCGGCTAGCTGACCTAGATATACAATCTTTTTATAGATCTGGACATAATGCAGTTGATGAATTGATGGAAGATATTAAAAAACAACTAGACCCAGATGTAATTTTAATTGATGCCCGTCCTGGATTTAATGATATAGGTGCGATCGCACTGTTTGATTTAGCAGACACTGCCATTATTTGTTTTTCGCCAACTGAGCAGAGCTTTGAAGGATTGCGTTGGGTTGTGCAGGCAGCTCGTAAACAGCAAGAATATCAAGGTAAGCCAGATGTACGTTTTTTATTAACACCTGTACCAGCCGTTTCAGCTGAGCAGCATCAAATTTGGATAAATAAAGTCGAAAATTGGATTGAAGACAACTGGGGTTTACCGAATGGAATCACTGTCGGACAACTTTACTACGAAGTTCTATACAATCCGAATATTACAACTTTGTCTAGTCTGGTTAATGATGTCCCCAAGACTTTACTAGATGCTTATCTACCTCTGGCTGATACTATTGACGCTAGTTTGCCAGATGTTCAATCGAAGATAGTAACTATAACTCCAACTATTAATAACAGAAAAACAGTTCTTAATGAGTTAAGGTTTCAGGCGGCAACTGCACAAGAATTAGAACCAAATAATATTCCAAATATCTTTCAACGCACGGAAGATTTTCCTAAATTTTTAATTAATAGAACTTGGCTAATTCGTGGTGCTAAGGGGACGGGAAAAAGTCTTTTATTTCGACTATTTGTAGAAAAGCCAGACGCAGCTAAGGAATTAGCTCAGTCTGATGTCAATTTAAATAATATTAGTTTTGTTCCAGCCCACGGTCAGCCTAGAGTTTCGGGAACCATTTTAGAAAGTGGTGATTTGGCTAGCTATGAACAGCAAGTCGGTGAAAACGACTGGCAATCTTTTTGGCTCAATTATGGTCTTTTACAACTGTGTAGTCATAAGTCGGAGTTACGTGTACTAACGGATTTAGATAAAAAGTTAGTTACATTGAGTGCTCAAGAAAATTCGTCTCATGCTCAAATTGTTTCATGGTTGGTCTTGCGATCGCGATCGCCACAAGCAGGACCGCAAGCAGCTGATGAGTTGCGTGCAATTGACCGATGGTTGCAGCAGAATAATCAGGTGGTGTGGTTACTTTACGATGAACTAGATGCTGGCTTTGGTTCTAGTCAAAAAGATTATGAACGACGCCGACGGGCATTAGAAGCATTGCTGGCTTGGTGGTTAGAAAGTGGCACAAATCTAAAGCAGATTGTACCCAAAATATTTTTACGCGAAGATATCTGGAACCAACTCAACTTTACCAATACAGGACATTATAGTGGGCGCTCACTTCAGCTGCGTTGGGAAGAGGTCGATCTCTGGCGATTAGTGCTTCGCCAAGCCCTACGAAGTTCTGATTTGCTGAGAAAATCTTTAGAACAAAAGTTGGGGGTTACTGTTGAGCGACTCAATATAATTGGGCTGGAGCAATTGCGTCAAAGTCTGTATCCGTTATGGGGTGAACGGATGGGAAGTGGGAATAAAGCATATACTTATAACTGGATTCGCACCCGTATTGCAGACGGTCAAAAGAATTGTTTCCCACGCAGTTTGATATTACTTTTAGAAGAGGCTGTCAAAATTGAGAAAGAATTTTCTACAGAATACGGCTCAGAGATAACTTTGCGTCCAAAGGCGTTGATCAATGCTTTTCCCAATGTTTCCCAGCAACGTGTGGCAGAAGTGCGTAATGAATACCCTGAACTAGAAAATTTTTTAGAGAGACTTCAGGGTGAACGATCTCCTATTGATGAGAACCGCTTAGCTGAAATATGGAATGTAGAAGATGGCGCATTAGCCCTTCGCATTAAGGACATGGTCGAAGCTGGTATTCTTACAGAGCGTTCTCGTCCCAAAGACCCTCCCCCGCGTGTCTATGGTGTTGCTGAGTTGTACTTGTATGGACTAGGTATGGTTCGCAAAGGACAGCGATAGCAATTTAGTTTCGTTATAGACCAATACAGTTCAGTTAAGCAGTTATTTAAAAACCCGGTATCTTGGAGATACCGGGTTTGGTGCTCCCCTCGCGACTCTTAACTGAACCGTATTGGCATTTGGGAAGATTTTACCAAACACAACTTTTCGTTGACTAAAACCTATGCCATACTAATTGTTAGATTAACTAACTAACGTAGGAAATCTCATTTGTGGCTGAACTGATAGGAAGAACAGAGCGGTGGCTACCGCCTTTAGCTGAGCAAAACACAGCGTTGGAAGTATGCGCTTTGACTCGTAAGTTTGGGAAATTCACCGCAGTCAATGGCTTAAGTTTCACTGTTGAAGCCGGTGAAGTGTTTGGGTTGCTGTACTTTTAACCACCCACTTTTACAGGTGGGATGTCAATTATTTGGGAGAAAGACTTAGGAGTGGTTCACAAATTCCTAGCCAGTCCAACTCCCCGCGTAGCTTTGGTATTGGGAAAAGCTTTGTCCTGTGGAGTGCGAAGCATACCTCAAATCATTATTATTTACGGGCTAGCGTTCCTACTTGGTGTCCAATTGAACTTTAATCCCCTTTCTCTTTTAGAAGTTGTACTCATTGTAGTTTTGGGAGCAGTCTGTTTCTCAAACTTTTCATTGATAATTGCTTGTCTTGTAAAATCAAGAGAACGTTTTACAGGCATTGGTCAGTTAATAACCATACCGTTGTTTTTTGCCAGCAATGCCATTTACCCTATTTCACTGATGCCAAAATGGTTACAAGTTATTTCATTCCTCAATCCCTTAACCTATCAAGTTGATGCATTAAGGGGTGCGATGCTGCTAAACGGTACAAGCACATATGGGTATGCATTAGACTTCGGTGTTCTGTTCTTTGCAGTCGTTGTCTTGACCGTTATCTCCGGACGGCTTTACCCACAATTGGCAGTTTAATGGACTCGTTGACATAGACACGAAGGAAACGAAGAAAATACTTATTTTTCAATCATCACCTAGTCTATCAAAGCTACTTTACCTTTTCCCCACTCCCCACTCCCTACTCCCTACTCCCTATTTTCAAGACAGTCCCCCATGGGCGTTCGCAAAGCGTACCGGAGGTAATCGCCCACAACGAGGGAATGAAAATTTCTTCCCCCCACTCCCTACTCCCTACTCCCTATTTTTAAGACAGTTTAGATTAAGAAACGGTTATTGCTAGAGTAGAGTTACAAATATGCATCATTATATATTGATGTGCTAGGGAAAATTAATCATTCAGATGGGTTTAAAGCAAACTTCTCAAAAAACAACTTCTCAAGAATGTGCTGCTAAGGTAATGGAAACAATTCCATTGGTGATGAGAGTAATCCGAGCAGATATGCGTGCTCAAGGCTCTACAACATTGTCCGTTCCTCAATTTCGGACGCTAGCATTTTTGGATCGCAATCCTGGTGCTTCACTTTCCGATTTAGCTGAACACTTAGGAGTGACTCGCGCTACAGCATCAGCAACCATAGAACGGCTTTTTAAAC
>NZ_KQ976354.1:2567171-2575828 GCF_000346485.2 Scytonema hofmannii PCC 7110 | reverse complement strand
GTAACGACCACCCTCAAGAACGACGGCGTATTGTGCTCAAGCTAACTGAAGCAGGAAACCATCACCTTCAACAAGCTCGCGAACAAACTCGCACTCATATTGCCGATCTCCTCAAACATCTTTCCGAAGACCAGATTCTGCAAATAGAAGAAGGACTGATTTTGTTAAAGCAAGTCTTTGAGGAAACTTTGAAGGAACGAGAAACCGACGTAACATCAGATAGCTAAATCTTGGAGTAAAACGGGGTTAATCACCATCTATTGCTCTAATCAAAGTTTCCAGATATTCACTCACGCTCAAGTCAGCATCAATTGCTAAAGCTTGGAGTTTTTTCCAAGTTGCTGGCGTAAACATTATAGAGTGTTGCTCTTTTACTTGTTCATGTAGTACTGGTATATTTCTTGTTCTTTTTTTGCCTTTACCTGTTGACATAATCTAGAAAACAATTGTATACTAAACCTATGCTAGCAAGTCAAAGCAGCAGAGTAAAGTATGGCGCTAAAACGGAAAAAGGGTTATTCAAGTGAATCCAAAACAGCTAGGTTTACCTTGCTTAGAAATGGCATAGACTTGGATGAAACAAAACTTTATCTCGTAGATTTGTACAGCCAGCACTCGCAGTAGAGAAGGTTGGCACCCGTCGGAAAAGCCAAACCCGTAAGGGTGGGGTGTAATAAGGTTGCAAGCAAGGTCGGCGGCTAACCGTACCCCAATCTTATTACAGGTGCTGTGTAAGTACCTCGCTGTCTCTCCTACCGTCCTACGCCTACCCGGTTTGCACGTGCGTGCATTGATTCTAGGTAGAACGCCCATAGAGGAGAGGGGGAACAAGAAGTAATCGTTGACTCCGTTTGACTACGCTTTTTGATTACACGATTCAGATTTACCTCATATTCTGGGATAATTGATATTTACCTGTTTCTGAAACCCGTCTTTAGCCCGTGATCGATAGATACCTAAGAGTACTAACATTATTTTGGAGTGCTGCCATAGCAGCTGAACTAGAGTACCGCATTAACTTCCTCCTAGCAGCTCTGAGTAGCTTAGGTAACATGGTGGGTAGTCTCTTCGGACTGTTCCTATTTTATGGAAGTGGCTACCGCTTCGCTGGTTGGTCTTGGGAAGCAGCTTTGCTTGTCTTGGGAATTTTTACTTTACTCCAAGGCTTTTCGGCAACCTTTCTCGCCCCAAATCTGAACCGAATTGTCCGCCACGTACAAGAAGGGACGCTCGATTTTGTACTGCTCAAGCCCATTCGCAGTCAATTCTGGCTTTCCACTCATACCATATCGCCGTGGGGATTGCCAGATATTATTTTTGGCATCATCATCATTGGTTATGCCGGACAACAACTCGGTCTGGAAATAGACAACTATCTCCTCAGTGCAATTCCCCTATTCTTTGGTTTTGTGATTCTTTACAGCCTGTGGTTTATGCTGGGAGCAACGAGTATTTGGTTTGTCAAAATTTATAATGTGACTGAGGTCTTGCGGGGTTTGCTGGAAGCTGGTAGATATCCGATGGCAGCCTATCCTGCAGCTTTCCGCTTTTTCTTTACCTTTGTTGTTCCAGTCGCTTTTTTAACAACTATACCAGCAGAAGCCATGCTCGGACGAAGCCAATTATCTGGGATGATTGGAGCAGGCGTCTTGGCACTAGTGCTGTTTTTTATTTCCACACGGTTCTGGCGGTTTGCGCTGCGGTTTTATACTAGTGCTTCAAGTTAAGATTAAAACAGTAGTGCGATAAGCGCTCTTTCAGCTTGCGCTTCGCGATAAGCGCTCTTTCGGCTTGCGCCAAGGGCGATCCCACTACTACCCTTGACGAAAACCCCTTTTATATCTCTGCTGTTTGTGTCTGGCAATTGTTTTCCGCTTGTGCTTCTGCAAAGGTGTTTCAAAATGACGATGTTTCTTTACATCTGAAAAAATTCCCGCCTTGGAAACTTCCCGCTTAAATCGACGTAAGGCTGACTCAATCCCTTCATTCTCGCCCAGAATTATTTGGGTCATTCTGTCCTCTCCTAACTAAATTCTAAATTGACCAATCGCTGGTCACTGGTCACTGGTCACTGACTAAACCAAGCAAAAAAGGGCAGACAAAAATACTGCCCAAAATACTCAAAAGTTACATAACTTATTTGAAACCGATTGAGATTGGAAGCTGAACTCCAGATGCCTCTCAAAGCTTAGTAGCGTCGAGAGTATCCACCACCACCACCACCACTATTGTTTCCGCGTCTACCGCCGCCACCACCAAAGGAAGAACCTCCTCTGTCTTCACGTGGCTTTGCCTTGTTAACTTTTAGGTTACGACCCATCCACTCAGCACCATCAAGACCTTCAATTGCTGCAGTTTCTTCTGCATCTGTCCCCATTTCCACAAAAGCGAAGCCTCGTACACGACCTGTTTCCCTGTCTGTAGGCAACTGAACGCTCTTTACAGTTCCATACTCAGCAAAAACTTGTTTGAGATCGTCTTGTGCGATCTCATAGGATAAATTACCAACATAAATTGACATAAAACATCTCCAGAATCAGATTGAGCGTAGAGAGTTAGATTCGGAGAGACACTTGTAAATAGATAGAAACAAATTGTATAACCGAATGTAATTCCGAGAATTTAGTATATCACACAACTAGCAAAAATGTTGTCAACGTGGAAGAAAGATTGGGAGGTGGGGAGTGGGCATTGAGTATTAGCGATCACCTCTGCTCCCTCACTCAGACACTCCCTCACTCAGACACTCCCCACTCCCCCAAAATTGAAAAGTTTTGTAAAGCAACCTCCAGTATCCAGAATCGTTCAACGACATTGTGGGGTTATTTTTGGCTCAAGTTAATATTAGGTGGAATCAACACTTGATTAATAACATGAATAATGCCATTGCTAGCTTGAATGTTAGACTGAATAATTTTGGCTTTATTCACTGTTGTTTGATGAGTGAGAGAATTTATTTGAATATTGACGGGTTTGCCTGCAAAAGTTTTTAGCTTTCCTACAGAAAGTTCACTCATTTCGCGTTTCCGAGGAATCACGTGATATGTCAAAATTCTAATGAGTGTTTCTCTATTTTCTGGTTGCTGCAACCACTCTAAAGTGCCTTCGGGCAAATTAGCAAACGCCTCATCAGTTGGAGCAAAAATAGTCAGCGAATTATTTGGGTGTTGCAAAATCACTGCTAAACCTGCTGTCTTCAACAAAGAAGTTAGGATGGAAAATGAATTGTTAGATGCGGTAACCGTTACAACATCATGAGGCGTTGTCAGATTATTTTGGCTAGCATCAGCTGCATGACCAACTACATAATTGGCAGTCGTGATATTGCCAGGAAGCGGTTCTACTCGTTCTTGCCAAACCAACGCTTGGTATAAAAGCGCTGCTGCGGAGGCACGAGTGAGAGGTTCAAGTGGATCGAGTTGCTTGACGTTGGGATAGTTAACAACTAAGTTGGCTTGTGTTGCTGCTGCTACAGCATCAGCAGCATAGTTAGGAATTATTGGAGCGTCAGTATAATACCCATTCAGAATATTAGATGTAGGAGCAGTTGCTGTCAAACCCAAACCATTTGCCAAAGCAGCAATTGCTTCAAACTTACCAACTTGTTGTTTGGGAAGAAACAAGTTTGCTGGGTAACCGGGCATAAATCCTGTTTCGTATGCTTCCTTAATTGCTGAGGCGGCCCAGTAGTTGGGAGGAACATCCTTAAAGCCACCAGCGTTTAACTGCCGAACCCGCTTTTGCTCAAAAGCTTTTTGAAGCATAACCGCAAACTCTGCGCGTTTTACAGGTTGATTGGGTCTAAAAGTACCATCAGCAAAGCCATCTATAATATTTCTTTCGACTATGGCTTGAATAAATGGACGCGCCCAATAATCAGCTTTAATATCAGAAAAAGTCGTTTTTGATGTTGAAGTCAGAAGCGTTGGGACAGCATTTTGCGCTGAAGCTGGGATCGACATCATGACAGGAGATGCTGTAGCGACTGCCATTCCAAAAGCTAATAATATACGGCTTACTGATGAGCTGCGAAATAAACTACACATATAAAGAACCTCAAAAAAGAAGTAGGGCAATCCTCAAATGCTCAATGCCCAGTGCTCAACGCCCAATGCCCATTTTCATTCGCCCTAGTGTACGCAGTTCATAACGGCTACTTAAGATAAAGACAATGAGGAAATTGAGATATAATGGTTCTTCTATGACACCAACCAGTAAACAGGATATTTTTAAAATCTTAGGGCTTTCTCGTTTGGATGGTAAAAGAGTGGTAAAGTAAACCAGAAGGTTGCTCCTGCGCCCTGGGTACTTTTCACACCAATTTCCCCGCCGTGTGCTGTAATAATTTGCCGACACATATACAATCCCAAACCCAAACTTACAGAATTGCGAGCATTCCCACCTCGAAAGTAAAGGTCAAATAACCTCTCGCACTGTTGCTTTGTCATCCCCACACCATTATCAGAAACAGTGCAATAAATACGATCGCTCTCAAATGTAGCATTGAGGGTGATGTCTAATCCTGGAGGATTGTGTTTAATAGCATTGACAATCAAGTTAGTATAAACCCGCCATAGCTGTGTTGGATCGCCATTGATTGGTGGTAAATTTGCGGTCACAAGATTTTTTATACTATCTTGATTTTCTTGCAGTATCGCTTCTAAATCTGCAATAGCTGCTTCCACCACAGCAGATAGTTGTACGGGTTGGCGTTGCAATAAAATACCCTGCACTTCGCTAGCATGCGCCTCCATTAAGGAGTTAATTAAACTCAATTGGCGATCGCTACTCTGTACCATTCGTTCTAAAATAGAGCGCGGTACTGGAATTAGGGAATGGGGCATTGGGGATAGAGCATCGGTTTTATTCTCAATGCCCGATGCTTGATGCCCCATTTCCCCCTTATTCAACAAATTCCTTAACACCATCAAAGTTCCCAACACCGGATTGCGTAGATCGTGAGAAACTGCATGGAAAAAGACCCTGAGTGCTTCCTCAGTACGCGTGCGTTGGCTAATATCCAAAATAACCCCCACCAAACCGCCAAGCGTTCCATCAGCTTTGGAAAATGTTGCTTTGTAAAATATCACATCATGTTGGACACCATCTTTGTAGACAAGATGGCTTTCATAGGTTTGAACTCCTTGTTGTTCAAACAATGCTATATCTGCTTGATGATACTTATCTGCTATATCTTTTGATGTAAAATCATATACAGTTTTTCCAAGAATTTCTTCTTTGCTGAAACCCAAAGCTTCTTCAAAAGCCTTGTTACAGCCCATATATATGCTTTGATTGTTCTTATAATAAACAGGCGTTGGTATTGTATTCATCAATACTTGCAAAAAATCAAGCTGTTCCTGCAGCGCTTCTTCAGCTTGTTTGCGCTTGGTTATATCCTCAATTAAACCCTCATAATAAAGA
The DNA here is from genome assembly GCF_000346485.2 of Scytonema hofmannii PCC 7110. Classification (NCBI taxonomy): domain Bacteria; kingdom Bacillati; phylum Cyanobacteriota; class Cyanophyceae; order Nostocales; family Scytonemataceae; genus Scytonema; species Scytonema hofmannii. Next base: position 2,570,404 of record NZ_KQ976354.1, on the reverse strand, counting down.
ATATTTCCAGCTTCATCCCGAACGGCATATGCCTTCTCAGAAATCCAGACAACACTGCCGTCTCTGCGATATATCTGGGATTCAAACTGAGAGATATTACCCTCCTCCACCTGATGCATAAACTCAGCACGACGGTTGGGATCGACGTACAGTTGGTGTTCTATATCGGTAAAATTTTCTGTTACTTCCTCAGGGAGCAAATATCCATAAATCTTGGCAAGTGCGGGATTGGCTGTAATATAACGTCCATCTGGTGTACTTTGAAAAATCCCTTCAACTGCGTTTTCAAAAATACTGCGGTACTTAGCCTCCGCAGTCCTGAGTTTTTGGTATGCTTCCTCCAATGCCCTCTTAGCAGAAAACTCCGAACGCTGTAGGCGATCGTATAAGTAAACACCAAGGTCACAAATAAAACAAAACCAAAATAAGGCTAACATCATTGTGACGTTGTATATCGGCTTTTGATTTTCCGGTGGCGGTAGCTTCAATCCCAGTGCTGTATTTAAACCAAAATAGTAAATCACTACACCCAATTGAGCAGTCAAGTGCAGAGTCCACCGAACTGGCATGAGTGTGGCTTGGCTCAAAAACACCAAAAACCAAGCAAGAAAACCGGGTATAGCAAATCCGTTAAATGTTGCCCAAATCTGTTCTACCAAAGTGATTGACCAAGATAAACCCAAGAACACGACTTCCGGATAACGACGTCCAAACCAGGTTTTATGTATGGTTAAACAGGTCAGCAAGCCTACCATCATGGCACCAAACAGGACAAAAATCAGAGGTTTCAATTCTTCGGGAACCTCAGTTAACTCTTTCAATGGGAATAAGACGTCGTAAATATTCAGGCACATAAAGCTTAAGACCAAGATTATGGCAATCCACAGTCCTAAATGCAATCTTTGCCACAAAAAATGATTGCGCCAAGCTTTATATTCAGCAGTTATTGGGCTACCTGTGAGGACTTCAGTCGCAAAAAAAACCTTTCTCAAACTCTTTTGTACTGTTTTTAATATGGTCGCCATTAGCTTTGACCAAATCTTTACTAAGGGGTTAGGTCTTGGGGATTGGAGGGGTAGAAGCTGTTAGCTAATTACTACCCATTGCTACTCAATTTGTCCCGATTCTATTTCTGCTATCAATTGATCTACGTAATCTCTCAACCGTTCTTGCCAATTATCCACTTTTTTTAACTTCTCTATTTGTCCTACTCTTCCTCTAAACGCTATTACCTTGGAATCTACTGGCTGCGCGTAGATCGGTTTAGCTCCCAATTTATTTTTTTTCTGGAAAGTCATTGACCTTCACCCTCGCTGTTTGTTAACATACATTTAGCACCTATTCGAGAGGTCGAGTCAATCCATGCCACAATTTTACCAAATTGTAGCGAACATTGACCGAGCGCGTTGATTAACTTACCAGACGAGAGGTCGAGTCAATCCATGCCACAATTTTACCAAACTTACGTTACTCAAATTTCTAATAACTATGCATTGGAACTTCGCGCAATTGATATGTTGTCACAGTTTTCACCTGTAGCTGCAGAAATGTCAAAAATGGCATTGGTTGGGTTGCAGAGTGACATGAAGAAAGAAAAGCTTAATTCTCAAATACAGCAGACATTTGGTGTAAATAAACGCCACGCAAATAGTGTTATCAACTTTATTTCCTAGAAGAATCATTTGGGGAATATGTTGAATTACCACTTTACAAATTTAATCAATATGGGTCAGATAAGATATGTACAGATTGGGCATTAAATAGTGCTCTCACATATGTTTTTAGTAAAAATAATAAAGGGAAATGGGTAGTAGCTATTACCTGTTTAGTAGATTTTGTAATCACTAGTAATCATAGATATCTAGGATGTATAGGCTTAGATATTAATCCTGGTTCCGTTGGGTGGTGTGCTACCAATAATCATGGTAATCCAATCGGTTGGGGCAAAGTTAATTTAGACTTGCATTCTTGTTCGACAGAACAAACAGAAGCACGGCTAGCTGATGCCGTTACGGAGATAACTGCTAGAGCATTAGCATCTAAAAAGCCAATTGTAATCGAGAAATTAGATTTCTCAGAAAAGAAAAAACTATTTTTAACTGGTCGCAAATACAACCGGATGTTATCTGGTTTTGCTTATGCCAAGTTTTTTGAGTTATTGAAAGCTCGATGTTTAAAATTAGGAATTAAAGTTATTGAGGTTAGTGCTAAATATTCCAGCCAGATCGGCGTTGTTAAGTATATGCGTGGATACGGAATGGGTAGCGATAGCGCTGCTGCTTTAGTTTTAGCACGTCGTGGCATGGCAATTTATTATGAAAAAATGCCAGCGAGATACGCCTTGCAGATTTCGGTTCATTCCGAAACTCGCGCCTCACGTCTTTGCACACTGGCAGAGATTCAATAAGCATTACAAGAGCGCTGGTTCTCGTAATGCTTGGTTCGGTTCACCTAATCTAACAGGTTCTACTGGTGACAGCTTGGCGAACACCGGAAATCTTGGATTTTCAAAGCTTCGGCACAAGCAAGAGAGTCCAATCCTCTCCATCAGTTCGTGAAGGTGTGAATCCTTCAAGGTAGGAGGAATTGACCGCTATTCCTCTGGTTTGTCCAGCATTATCCATTCGTGGGTAACTTTGGATAGACTTTATCGAGCGGCAATGTAAACCAGAAAATTAAGCCTCGCTTGCGGTTTCTGCTCACACCAACTTCACCCCCATGTGCTTTGATAATTTGCCGACACAGAAACATTTTCAAGCCAATACCTGTGGAGCATCGGGCTTGGGGATCGCGCACGTACAAATCAAACAGGCGATCGCATTCTATTTTACTCATGCTGATACCATCATCTTGAATCGTAAATCGAATGACATTGTCCTGAACTACAGCTTTCAGAGTAAATTTTAGTCCTGGTGGATTGTGCTGGCAACTATATGTAAACCAATGGTTTACAACTTTCTGCAATTTAATTGGATCGGCAATAACTAATGGTAAACCTTTTGGAACCGAGTTTTTTACAGTTGCTTGGTTTTGTGAGAGCATTGGTTCCAAGTTTTTGCTAATTCTCTGAATTAACATACTAAATGATACTCTCTCTTGATGGAGGACAATTCCGTGCGCTGAGCTAGAATGCAACTCAAGTAACGATTCTATCATCTGTAGTTGGCGATCGTTTCCTTGTAGCATTCTCTCTAAGATGGAACGGGGGACGGGAATAGAGGAGAGGGGGAGGG
>NZ_KQ976354.1:2412199-2567161 GCF_000346485.2 Scytonema hofmannii PCC 7110 | reverse complement strand
GGGAGGGGGGGAACTCATTCGCCTTGTCCTCAGTCCTCAACAAATTATTTAGTACCATCAAGTTACCCATCACTGAAGTTTGCAGTTCGTGGGAGACTGTGTGTAAAACAACGTCTTTTACCCGATTCAGTTCTTGGAGTTCCAGCATTTTTTGCTGCAATTGTGCGGTACGTTCTTCTACTTGACATTCTAGGTTGGTGTTGAGTTGCGCGAGTTGTTGATAGAGTTGTGCTTGCTGAATTGCGATCGCAACTTGTTCTGACATTTGTTGAAGCAAATCAATTTCTATTGCCTGCCAGGAGCGCGGTTTGCTACACTGATTTGCAATCAAAGCACCAAACAATTCCTCTCCCATCATAATAGGTACAGCCAAGGTGGCTCTGGTTTGGAATTGTTGGTAGAGGTTTTTGACTTTAGCCGAGATTGTTGTTTGAGTAATATCTTCCACAACTCGCAACCGATTGCTGCCAAGCAAAGCTTTTAATTCAGCCAAAAGCGTTTCATCATGACTCTTCCAGCCTAAGATAGAAGGATATTTGGGATCGACAGATTCAGCTAGAATATTAGACTTTGAGGAAGACTCATTCAAAGCAATAAAAACTCGATCTGTTGCCAAAAATTGCCGCACTTCATTAACAGTGGTTTGCAGGATTTGGTCAAGATCGAGGGAGGTACGAATTCTCGTCAAAGTTTGTGCTAAAAGGCGATCGCGTTTTGCTGACAGCCGCACTAAATCTTCCGACTGTTTGCGTTCTGTGATATCATTTGTAACGCAAAGCATACAAGGTTCTCCGCCAAGAACGACTACTTCGGCAGAAAACAAAATTACCCTTGGTTCACCCGATTTATTATAAAACTCAGTTTCTAAATTACGAACAAACCCCTGTTGTTGCAAAATTTGGCGTATTGTGGCACAATCTTGAGGATTGACCCAAATATTTAACTCCTTGCGAGTACGACCGATCGCTTCTTCACGACGGAAGCCTGTAATTTCAAGAAAAGTGTCGTTAACATCAACATAGCGTCCATCTGTAAGTGAGACGATGGTGATAATGTTGGGACTGCAACGAAAGGCTTTGGAAAATTTTTCCTCTGATTCGCGCAGAGCGATTTCTGCACTTTTGCGTTCGGTAATGTCGTGATTGATAAATAGCAGGCATTGAACGCCATCCAAAGAAATGATTTCAGCAGAAAATAACCCCGTTCTCACCTCACCAGACTTGCGGCGAAATTCTGCTTCCATGTTGCGAACAACACCGGTTTTCTGTAATTCTTGTAATACTGTAATGCGATCGCGATCGTTCACCCAAAGCTTAAGTTCGGTTGCAGTACGACCAATTGCTTCCTCTCGTTGATAGCCTGACTGTTCGACAAAACTATCATTAACTTCTATAAAACGACCTTCTGACAGCGTGCTAATTGTAATCGGATTCGGACTTGCACGAAAAACTTTAGCAAACTTTTCAGCCAAACTTCTTAAATTCACTTCTGTTTGTTTGCGGTTGGTAATATCCCGAACAATTGCTAAAACTTCATCTTGTCCACTCACAACTAACCGTGCTTCATAATCGCGCATTCCCTGCGGTGATGGCAATTGATATTCACAGGTTTGTAAGCTTTGAGAATCCAAAGCTTTGGCAATAGCTTGTTGGCTGAGCAAGACAACATCAGGAGGTAAGAAATCTTGTAGATGCTTCCCAATGATTTCATGTCTGGGAATGGTGACATTTGCACCTTCACCTTTAAAGTCTAGATACTCGCCATCACGACTGAGACGAAACATCAAATCGGGTATTGCATCTAAAATAGCTTTATACCTTGCTTCACTTTCTCGCAATTTTTCTTCTGCGAGTTTCCGATCTGTAATGTCAATAACTAACCCATCCCAAATAATATCTCCTGATGGCTTTTGTTCCGGACGCGAAGCAGCTTGAACCCATTTAAGTTTGCCACTAGGGGTAATGATACGACCTTCCCAACGCCAGGGTTCGCCTGTTGCACAAGATATGGCAATGGATTGCTCAAAACTTTTGACATCCTGCGGATGAGCTAGGTTATACAATACCTGAAAATCTGCTTGCACCAATTCTGGTTCCAATTCAAAGAGTTCCTGACAGCCAGAACTGGCGTATATAAATGTTCGGGAACCATCTTGCCGTTTGAGGAATTGGAAAATCATTCCCGGTAAATTGGAAGCAATTCTTTCTAACCGAGAGAATGCTTCTGGTTGGGAAGTTGGTGTATACAGGGCTTTCACGGGTTCATCCACTCTCTGACCTTATTCACAAGCTACAGTTTGTATATAATGTAAGCGATCAGCATTTCAGCGTTCGGTTAAGATTTGAGTATAGAACTCATGTTTTTTCGCTGATAGGCGACCGCTCATCGTTTATAGATATATTTTCAGAGTATCGTCCAAGGTCGAATTTCGCATTCACCCAATTGGATGAACCGCTTGCAGGAGAGTGATTTTACAAAACAAAATGCCTCTGGCTTTCTTCAGTAAACCGAGGCAAAAAAACACTAAAGACCTATAAGACATTGTATTAACAAACTACAAATCTTCATCATCTAACAAACTCATCAATGCTTGAAATTCAAGGTTATAGGACTCTGGGAGTTGATTCTCCAACTCTAACAATTGCTTCTGTAATGTTTCAGCGACGTAGATCATATTAAATTCTTGGGCAATCTTCAACTGATTTTCTTTGATTGCGATTTGTCGTAGCAGATTGTTTTCAAGGTTTATTAAATCGCGATCTTGAGCGATCGTAATCATGGTTGCACCTCTTTAAAACTTTGTTAAAAATTTATGGTAAAGGAGTGAGCTTGTCTGCTATTATCTCGTAGTTAGAGCATTTTGAGCAAAATAGCTGAAAAATTTCCAAATAAAAAATCTCCCAAAATTTATTCTTATGGTATAGGCTTCTAGCTCGCCACTAATATTAGGACGGGCGTCTCCGCCCGTCCCATAAGATAGATAGTTTATTTCTTGGAAATCCCTTATTCCAAAATTGAAAAGCACTTTTCCAAAAACCTAGCGTGGCTAGTTTTACGGGATGTTTCCAGAAATAAAGAATTGGGAAGACCAAACTATCGTCTACGATTCATTTTGCCGCGATCAGCGTGATTCTTTGCGGCATGAGACAATATGCGATCATAAGAGCGAATATTTTGCCATGCTTGTTGTTTTTTAGCTTCTAGTTGCTCTATTTCATTATTGAGAGCATTAAAACTGGCTCTAGTGATACTTTGAGTAGTACTACCAACTAATGCTCCTTTTGTATTGCCATCATTACTATTGTTAGAGAGGCGATTTTGTTCTTCATCAATACGTTTTTGTAAAGTTTCATATTCTTCAAGATATTTTGCTACTTCAGGTGGAATGTTAGCATCGCCGTAGAGGTCATTACTTGCCATTAAATCTACTAAGCGACGACAACGAGAACGTTCGGCATATTCAATAGCTTGTTCTATTTGTCCATTGTTAATAAAGGCTTGAACGATTTTTGTATAGACAGAAATGGAATCAGCAATGATTTCTTGACGGCGTGCGTCATCGGTTGATATCAAACGACTGGTTTCAATAGCTTCAATTGCAGTAGAGTAAGCTTCAATTGCTTAAACCCAGCGCTCTTGGTTTTCCTCACCTTAAGTACATTAATGCTTAAGTTTGGACAGGTTTTGACTAGCGCTAGTCTGAACAGTATAGTTTCCCGCGTTTTCTTCTAGTGTTTGTTGGTGGATTTACGTTAAAGGTTAAGAATACTGCAAACCAGAAAAATGTTACCCCCTCTTTACAAACAGAAAAGGGAGTCAAAAATGGATTTATGTTTACCACTGGTCAGGTTACGCTAGTGCTAGACAAACCTTTAAAGGGAGGCTATCAAATTGGCTACACTAATGATACACGTAAGGGGACGAGTGGCGCACCATTGCTAAACTATCATGGTGAGGTTTTGGGGATCAACGGATTGCATAAAGATCCTCTGTGGGATGCTCCGGAACTGTATATGGATGGCTCCTCTCCTGACAAACCCTTACAGGCGCTAATTAGTCGCTCCAGCTTAGCAGTGCCTATCAAAACAGTAGTAAAATTGGTTCCACAATAATTTTAGGATGGCAGCTATGATTATTTCTGGGAGATTGATATAGCCTTTCCCAAGCACCTGAGGTACACCTAAATTTTTTGAACCCTTATCAAAAATACAAGCAGATTTCAAATCGTACCTCACCAGACTGGGAAGCGCTATATCGTAAAAGTTAAAAGATAAAGTTAGCTAAAACTATAATATAAATGAATGATGAGGAATTGGAAGTTCTTCTAAAAGACTTGGAATCAGATCGGGTGGAACGTAAGGCTTCAATTTCTGATAAAGGTAAGCTTTGTGAGGCAGTTTGTGCATTTGCCAATGACTTGCCAAACCATCAAAAGCCAGGAGTCTTATTTATTGGTGTTAGGGATGATGGCAACTGCGCCAATCTTATCATCGATGATAAGCTGTTACTGACGCTTTCAGCTATGCGATCGGATGGGAACATTTTACCTTTTCCCACCATGATTGTTCAAAAACGAACTATCGGTGGATGCGAACTAGCTGTTGTAATTGTGGAACCATCGGACGCCCCACCTGTACGCTTTAATGGACGTGTTTGGGTAAGGGTTGGTCCCCGTAGAGCAACTGCTACAGCAGAAGAAGAGCGGCGTTTAGCAGAGAAAAGACGCTCTAAAGACTTACCTTTCGACCTTCAGCCCCTTGCATCTGCTAGTTTAAATAACCTAAATATAGACTTGTTCTATCGAGTTTATTTGACGGCATCTTTAGCCACTGAAATTATTGAAGAGAATCAACGTTCTGTGGAACAACAACTTATGGCATTGCGATTTGCCACAGTTGAACCACTACCCAAACCAACTATTCTCGGTTTATTAGTGGTAGGTAATAATCCAAGACAATTTGTCCCTTGTGCCTATATTCAATTTCTTCGTATTGACGGTAGTGAGTTCACCGATCCAATTAAAGATCAAAAAGAAATCAGTAGTGCGCTTCCTAATTTACTTGAAATATTAGATGAAACTCTTCAATCTTATATTTCCGTTGTGACAGACATCACTGCTAGTCCCATTGAAGTTCGTCAACCAGATTATCCAATAGTGGCTCTGCAACAACTAGCAAGAAATGCTGTTCTGCACCGTACCTATGAAGGGACAAATGCACCAGTAAGAATTTCTTGGTTTAACGATCGCATTGAAATTCAAAATCCTGGTAGTCCTTTTGGTCAAGTCAATCGGCAAAACTTTGGACAACCTGGTATAACAGATTATAGAAATCCTCACCTTGCTGAAGCCATGAAAAATCTTGGCTATGTTCAGCGCTTTGGCATAGGAATTCAACTCGCACGCCAGCAGCTGCAAAAAAATGGCAACCCACCACCAGAGTTTTTTATAGATGATAGCTATGTGATAGCCACGGTTAGAAAAAGATTATGAATACTACAACTATTGCATTTTTTAATAACAGAAGTGACGTTGGCAAAACTACCTTAGTTTATCATTTAGCATGGATGTACAGAGAACTGGGTTATCGAGTACTTGCAGCCGATTTAGATCCTCAAGCCAATTTATCTATGATGTTTCTAGGTGAGGATCGCCTTGAAGAACTTTGGCTGCAACAAAATACTATTTTTGGCAGTGTTGCTCCACTGCTAAGGGGATTAAGCGATATATCCGAGCCATATCTAGAAATAGTTGAAGATCGCTTAGCTCTTTTAACAGGTGACATAGAACTTTTTCAACTAGAGAGCAAGCTGACAGACTCTTGGACAACTGGGATATATGATGTCAAAGATAGTCACCGACAGAAACTTGCCTTCCAATTCATATCTGTCTTTTGGAAAATTATGCAGAAGGCAGCAATAGCCCATGAAGCTAATATTATCCTAATAGATTTAGCTTCTAATGTGGGAGCTATTAACCATGCAGCATTAATTGCTGCGGATTATATTATTGTTCCACTTACCTTAGACTTTTTTGCCGTCAAAGCCTTAACTAACCTTGGAACCACATTGCAGAATTGGCGAAAACAATGGCAAGAACTAAATACAGATATAGAGATTCCTTTGGCAAAGATGGAACCAGCAGGTTATATTATCCGACAACATCCAGTGAGATTCGATCGCCCTGTAAGAAATTATCAAAATTTACTGACTGACATTCCAGACATTTATCGAAAAGCAGTATTGAACAACTCAGAAAGCTGTAATATTTCCATTGCAGACGATTCTAATTGTTTAGGTTGGTTAAAATATTACGCCAGCCTAATAGATATCGCTAAAGACGCCCAAAAACCGATGTTTCATCTAAAACCCGCCGATGGTGCTCTCGGTACTTTCATGCAAGCAGCGAAAAGCATTTATAAGGATTTTGAAAATTTGGCTAATGCGATAAGCCGGAGGCTTAACGGCTAAAGCCGTATCGCAGAACGAACTCACTAAAGCTCAGATCCCTGACTTCTCTAAGAAGTCGGGGATCTTATTTCTCCGTATTAACCTCGTTTCCTGATAAAACATGCGATCGCGTCTCTAATTATTCTGCTTTTGGTCACCATTAGAACGGAGTGTTCCAATTCCTAGTTCTTTTTTAAAACTATCTAATTGTTCCCACAAAGACTGGATTCTTTCAAAAGCTTCAATGGTTGGAAGCTTACCATTAGTTTCTAAACCTACAATATAATCAACGCGTTGTGTAAAATATTGTAACATTGCGTCAAACTTGAGATTTTCTGGAGTGGCAACACCATGGTATACTCTATGAGGGTAAAGAAAATCGCTTTTCATATTGATTAATCTCCATGCAAAAATAGAAGCAGCACTAACATAATTGTTGGCTCTTCTGGATATTATTGAGAATGCCCAAATTTAGAAGCAAAATAAACTTTTCGCCTAAAATGCTAAATTAAGTTTTGCAATAGGATCTTTATAGTTTGTTATAAAGCGGCATTTAAATTCCTACAAGCAGTCTACCTGCAGGAACTCCAAAATAGCATACCTGTTTTCCATAGAGCATTCTCCAAAAGATATATACATATGGAGGTAGAGACTTTACGGATTTTGCTACCCTACACCTAAATAACACGGGAAGCCCGTGTCCCTGGTAGAGCGGTAGAGCGGTTCAACCCATAGCTAGGAAACGTTGACCAGATAGCCATTCCATGCAAATGGTTTCGGGCAAAAAGTTAACGCCGACTCCTAGCCAGAATCCGCTAAATTCTATTTAGCGGTGTTGGCTCAATAACAGGAGAAACAATCAATCCGTCTTTAACGTGAATAACTCTATTAGTTCTGGCAGCGACATCAGCCTCATGGGTGACAATAACAATTGTGATCCCTTGATGGTTTAATTCACTCAGTAAATCCATCACTTCCTGAGAAGTTTGACTGTCCAAAGCGCCTGTTGGTTCATCTGCAAGCACCAAAGCAGGACGATTGACTAAGGCGCGAGCAATAGCAACTCTTTGCTGCTGTCCTCCAGAAAGTTGATTGGGACGGTTGTTCAACCTTTCTGCTAGCCCAACCCTTGTTAAAGCTGCGATCGCTCTCTTCTGCCGTTGATGTTTTGGAACCCCTGCATATACCATTGGCAGCATAACATTTTCCACTGCAGTCGCGCGAGGCAAGAGGTTGAATTGCTGAAACACAAAGCCAATGCGCTGGTTGCGAATAAAAGCTAACTCATCATCATTTAAAGCAGTCAAATTTTGACCCTCTAAAACATAATGTCCACTTGTGGGACGATCCAAGCAACCCACAATATTCATGAGCGTAGACTTACCAGAACCGGACATTCCCATAATGGCTACATATTCACCTTCCTCAATTGTCAAATCAATTCCTTTGAGAATTGGTACCTCAGTCTCACCCAAACGGTAAGTTTTGGTAATACTTTCCATCCAAATCATCGTCGCCATATTATATTCCTCTTTCTCTACTCCCTACTCCCCACTCCCTACTCCCTCCCTTAATCACTCCGCAAAGCATTAATAGGATCGAGTTGAGCCGCGTTACGGGCTGGGATAACTCCTGCTAACAATCCAGTGATCAATGAGACACCAAATCCAGCAGCAATTGCCCAGAAGGACACAATAAACGGAAATTTAAACACATTAGCAGCTGCAAAGGTCAAGCAAATGCCAAAACCAATACCAATTGCTCCACCCACGATAGCCACTGCCACTGCTTCAGTCAAGAACTGACTCAGAATAGCGCTTTTGGTCGCGCCTACTGCTTTGCGAATACCAATTTCTCTGGTTCTTTCCACAACGGAAACCAACATGATATTAGCAATACCAATTCCCCCAACAATCAGAGAAATACCAGCAATTGCTCCTACCAAAACGGTAAACAGCCCCACAACACTCGTAAAAGTGTTTATAATATCAACTTGATTGATGATGCGAAAGTCATCTGCTTGAGGCGGATAGATATTGTGTCGAATGCGGAGCAAGTTTGTCACCTGAAACTGAGCCGCATCCAACTGCGCCGCGTCTTGAGTTTTGAGCCAGACACCATTAATAGCTGTGCCGTTGAGAGCATTATTACCAACAATTCTGGCAGACATATTCGTCAGTGGGATGTACATCTGATCGTCCTGGTTTTGAGTCCCTGATGCGCCCTTCTCCTCCATCACCCCAATAACTGCATAACGTCCATTTTGAATGCGAATATTAGCCCCGATAGCTGACCCCCCAACACCAAATAGATCGTCCCGCACTTTACTGCCCAGAACAACCACTGGTTTGGCATTATCCAAATCTTCTTGAGTAAAGTATTGCCCTTCTTGAGGGTGGACGTTTCTGACTTCTGGGTAATTGAGATCGGTACCCAGAACTGTGGTAGAAATATTCTGTCCCTCATAAACCACCTGAACTCCACGCTGTAGATAAGCCGTGACAGACTGCGCCGCCGTAACTTGCTCGTCAATTGCTCGTGCATCCTCCCAGGTGAGAGTTGATGAGGTCCCTACACCCTGACTGATCCCCCCAGTGCGAGCAAATCCTGCCAGCACTAGCATGACATTAGAACCAAGAGCTTGAATCTGCAACTCGGTTGCTTTCTGAATACCCTGCCCTACAGAGGTTACGGCAATGACAGAAGTAATACCAATAATCACACCCAGCATTGTTAACCCAGTGCGGAGGCGATTGCTCCAAAGGGCTTCCACTGCCATTGATAGAATTTCAAATAATGAAACTTTAGTTACGCGAATAGATTTTGCCATAAAAATACCTCTTCTAACGCACACGCCTTGGTAGTCCAGAGCCGCCACCCCCAAAAGGTGACATCCTGGGACTCATTCCCTGCTGAGGACGTGACCCTGGTGGAAAACTTAGCAAAACTTGTTCTCCCTCACTCAAGCCAGAGCGAACAACAGTTTTATTGCCCACTGTGACTCCAGTTGAAATTGGTCGGAATCGCGGTCTTTTTCTGTTTCCTTCTTTAGAGTCAGATAGCACCATAACTCCACTGGAATTGTCTTGCCTCACAATAGCAACTGTGGGAATAACTAGAGCGTTATTTAATTGCCCCACGTTAAAATCGATATTCACGTTCATCCCTGACCTAAGTAGGTTTTGCGGATCGGCAAGGGAGGATTTGACTTCAAAATTTGTGACATTTTGCTCTACTGTGGACTGCGCTGCAACTTGAATGACCTTTCCTGTAAACGTTTTGTCTGGATAAGCGTCTGCTTTAATCGTGACCGATTGTCCTAATTTGATTTGAGAAATATTGGTTTCAGCAACTTTTGCCGTTACCTGATTTTGCGATGCTAGTGATAAAATAGAGGATGAAGTCGCCGAAGAAACATCGCTTCCTGCTGTGGTGGGGGCAACGAAGGCACCGGGGTCAGCATACTTGCGCGTGACTACCCCAGTGAAAGGAGCGCGAATAATTGTATCGTTGATTTGTTCTTGTGTTGTCTGCAAACGCCCTTGTGCAGATAAGACTTGAGCGCGTGCCTGGTCAATTTCCTCTGGACGGGAACCATTCTGTTGCTTAGCAAGTTCTTGTTTTGCCACAGATAAGCTGGCTCTGACCTGTTCTAGATTATCTTTGGCATTACGCTCTTCAGTTAAAGCTTCATCTAACGAGTCACGGGAAACGGCTCCTTCTGACACGGGACCTTGCAACCGCTTCACTCGCGAGGATGCCAAGTCTAGGCGAGATTTCGCTTGAAGAAGTTGGGCTTCGTTCCTTACCACATCAGCTCTTGCTTTGGCAACATCTTCACTGCGGTTACCGGCTAGCACCAACCGCAAATTTGCCTGAGCATTTGCGAGTTCTCCTTTGGCTTGGGTAAGTTGCCCTCGTAGGTTGGAGTCATCCATGTATGCTAGAAGTTGTCCTTGCCGAATGCGATCGCCTTCCTTAACCAGGAGTTTTTTGAGAACGCCGGAATTTTTCGGGCTGACGTTAATCGAGCGTTCTGGCTTGACAGTACCGTTGGCTGCGATCGTGACAGGAAGATTTGCCCGTTCAACAGGTGCTGTTTGGATGCGACGTCGGAATTCCTGACGCTGCGACGTCATGAATTGCTGTACACCAAGGTAGCCACCTCCCCCAAGAAACCCTAAAATCAGCAATCCTACGGCCCATTTTGGTATCTTGATTTTTACGCGCCTCTTGACAGAGTCAGCTTCTTTCCACGGTCGCGTATTGTTTTCCAATCCTGATGCTTCCTTCACTTCCGTCATTCCGTAACAATTATCCTGTAATCTAACAATAATTTAAGAAACTCCCAAGCCCCCATTTTTTAGGGACGAGGGAGATGGAGCATGAGACATTATTAATACTTAAATGCCATATGCATATCTTATGCGGGTAACTATATAGATGGCATGAAGCAAAACTCCCAAACATCTTGGGAAAAAAGTAACTATGGCTTCATGACAAAAGTCATGCTTTTTACTGAGGAGTTAGGGGTCAGGGAATTTCTTTCTCTTATCTCTACTCCCCACTCCCTACTCTCCACTCCCTACTCCCTACTCCCTACTCCCCACTCCCTTCTTTATAATGTCGCGTTCTCTGCCTCCCCTGCGCTTAATGTTATATCTGGAATGGTTACTTTTGGGCATGAGTGCCTTAACCGCACTCCTGCTACCGCCCATTTACCCATTACAGACTTCCCCTTGGCTGACTGTTTTGATCATTGTTGTGTTTGGGGCTATGGGTTTGAGGTTACCAACTAACAAGTTCAGTCATAAGATGATTTATACGGCTGTGGTATTAGGTATTGTTTTCCTACCTGCGGTGATGAGCCATTATATTCGCTTTATTCCCATGCTTGGTTTAATTGCGGTTATTCGCAGTTGCCAAATGTTTAAACTCTGGGGTCGTTTAATTGTTGCAGGTTTGGTTTACGTATCATACCTTTATATCATTATCATAAGAAGTCAATCAATTATTTTTGTTAGAATTCCTATCGGACAACCAAAACCAATTGCAGAACAAATTGCCACAAATACGGCAAATTTAATCCTCAATAATGCGATTTCTTTTGCGCTTACTCTAGCATTTGTGCTATTATTAGTAAATGCTGTTTTGTCAGAACGTAGAAGTCGGCAAGAACTAGCGATCGCTCACGAGCAACTTCGTCAATATGCGTTGCGGATTGAAAACCAAGCGACTTTACAAGAGCGAAATCGCATTGCACGTGAGATTCACGACTCTTTAGGACATGCTTTAACTGCCCAGACTATTCAGTTAGAAAATGCTCTATTGTTATTACCGTCAAATACAGATCGAGCCATAGAATTTTTAAGAGAAGCAAAACAGTTAGCTTACCAAGCATTGCAAGAAGTTTCCCGTTCAGTAGCGACACTTAGAGCCGATCCTTTGCGCGGCAAATCGCTAGAAAGTGCAATTAGCAATCTTATTCAAGACTTTCGTAATAGAACTAACTTAACCCCAAATTGGAAAGTTAGTTTGACCTTTCCTTTAACACCTGAAGTCAGCATTACGATTTATCGTATTTTACAGGAAGCGCTTACCAATATATCAAAACATAGTGTTGCAACTCAGGTTACCGTTCAATTACAGTCTCAAGTCGGAAAGCTAAATTTGCTTGTAGAAGACAATGGCAAAGGTTTTAATCTAGAACAAAACACTACAGGTTTTGGGCTTCAGGGGATGCGAGAACGATCTGCGGCTTTGGGTGGAAGTTTCTATATTTTTAGTGAACCTGGGAAAGGATGTCGAATCATGGTGGTTATTCCCATGATAAATTCATCTGTAATGCCTTCTGAACAGACAGGAATCTAAAATCCAAAATCCAAAATCCAAAATCCAAAATCCAAAATCCAAAATCCAAAATCCAAAATCCAAAATCCAAAATCCAAAATCTCATGATTCGCCTGTTACTGGTAGATGACCAAATGATTATTCGTCAGGGTCTAAAAAACTTGCTGGAATCAAAACCAGATTTGCAGGTGGTGGGAGATGCTGAGAATGGTCAACGGGCGCTTGAAGTGATGGAAGCTTTTTATCATACATTGATGCAACCGGATGTTGTGTTGATGGATGTTAGGATGCCTGTGATGGATGGCGTAGCAGCAACTCAAGTTTTTTCACAGCGTTTTCCTGAAGTTCGGATTTTGGTTCTGACTACTTTTGATGATGATGAATATGTTACGCAAGCAATGCGTTATGGAGCAAGGGGTTATGTTTTGAAGCATACGCCACTTGAGGAGTTAGCCGTTGCTATTCGTGCAGTTCATCAAGGTTATACCCACATGGGACCGGGACTTTTTGAAAAAGCTTTTGCTTTCCCTCACGAACCTCAGCCCTTACAATCAGTTATGCCATTGGAAATAGCAAAATTGTCCCCCAGAGAGAAAGAGGTATTGCGTTTAATTGCAATGGGATTTAGCAACCGTGAGATTGCTCACGAGCTTTATATCTCGGAACGGACAGTGAGAAATCATGTTACTAGTATTTTAAGCCAACTTCATCTGCGCGATCGCACTCAAGCTGCCTTGTTTGTCAGTACGTTTTTACCACAGTTGGAAATTTAATGATAAAAAAAAGCTCCTGCTTTGACGCAGAAGCTTTAACCCGATTATCAGTGATGAAAAAATCTATTAATCAAGATCTCCCATGAACATTACAGGCTCATTTTCACGGTCAATTCCCTTCTCGAAACCACCGGCGGCTGCACGGGCGCGACCAGCATGCCACAGGTGACCTACCAAGAAAAAGAAGCCCAATACAAAATGAGACGTTGCCAACCAAGCACGAGGAGATACGTAGTTGAAGGAGTTAATCTCTGTTGCTACACCACCTACAGAGTTCAGAGAACCCAAAGGAGCGTGAGTCATGTACTCAGCAGCACGACGAGCTTGCCAAGGTTGAATGTCGTTCTTGATTTTATCCAAGTCAAGACCATTAGGTCCTCTTAGAGGTTCTAACCAAGGACCGCGAAAATCCCAGAAGCGCATGGTTTCACCACCGAAGATGATTTCACCTGTAGGAGAGCGCATCAGGTATTTACCAAGACCTGTTGGACCTTGAGCGGAACCGACGTTAGCACCCAAGCGTTGGTCGCGGATCAGGAAAGTCAGAGCTTGAGCTTGAGACGCTTCAGGACCTGTAGGACCGTAGAATTCGCTTGGGTAAACGGTATTGTTGAACCAAACCATACAGGAAGCGATAAAGCCCATTAAGGACAAAGCGCCCAAACTGTAGGAGAGGTAAGCTTCACCAGACCAAATTGAAGCGCGGCGTGACCAGCCAAAAGGTTTGGTGAGGATGTGGAAGATTCCACCTACAATGCAGATGAAGGCAACCCAAATGTGACCGCCAACAACGTCTTCTAGGTTATCAACGCTCACAATCCAACCTTCACCACCGAATGGTGATTTCAGCAGGTAACCGAAGATGACACCAGGGTTCAAAGTTGGGTTGGTAATGACGCGAACATCACCACCACCAGGTGCCCAAGTGTCATACAAACCGCCAAAGAACATTGCTTTCAGTACCAACAGCAAAGCACCACATCCCAAGATAATGAGATGGAAGCCGATGATGTTGGTCATCTTGTTCTTGTCTTTCCAGTCGTAGCCGAAGAAAGAGGAGTACTCTTCTAAGGTTTCTGGCCCTCGGATGGCATGATATATACCGCCAAAACCGAGTACTGCAGAAGAAATAAGGTGCAGTACACCTACAACAAAGTATGGGAAGGTGTCAATAACTTCACCACCAGGACCAACGCCCCAACCGAGGGTTGCGAGGTGAGGTAGCAGGATTAAGCCCTGCTCGTACATGGGCTTTTCAGGAACGAAGTGAGCAACCTCAAACAAGGTCATTGCTCCAGCCCAGAAAACAATCAAACCAGAGTGGGCAACGTGAGCACCCAAAAGTTTACCGGAGAGGTTAATGAGACGGGCGTTACCAGCCCACCAAGCAAAACCGGTGGAGTCTTGGTCGCGGCCTGAACCCATAACTGCAGGACTATTAGAGAGCGTTACCACGTGGCAGTACCTCTTCTGGGAATACAAATTTTTCGTGAGGCTGGTCTTGAGGAGCCATCCAAGCGCGGATACCCTCGTTTAGCAAAATGTTTTTGGTATAGAAGGTTTCAAATTCTGGGTCTTCTGCCGCACGCAATTCTTGCGACACGAAGTCATATGCTCGCAGGTTGAGTGCCAAACCCACAATCCCAACTGCGCTCATCCACAGCCCTGTCACTGGTACAAACAACATGAAGAAGTGCAACCAGCGCTTGTTGGAGAAAGCAATCCCGAATATCTGTGACCAGAAACGGTTTGCTGTCACCATGGAGTAGGTTTCTTCTGCTTGGGTGGGGTTGAACGCACGGAAGGTGTTTGACCCTTCGCCGTCTTCAAACAGGGTGTTTTCCACTGTTGCTCCGTGGATCGCACACAGCAACGCTCCACCTAGTACACCCGCAACTCCCATCATGTGGAAGGGGTTGAGTGTCCAGTTGTGGAACCCTTGCAAGAACAGCAAGAAGCGGAAGATTGCTGCCACTCCAAAGCTGGGTGCAAAGAACCAGGATGATTGTCCCAAGGGGTACATCAAGAATACGCTCACGAACACTGCAATTGGTGCCGAAAACGCGATCGCATTGTATGGACGTATCCCTACGAGTCTGGCGATTTCAAACTGTCTGAGCATAAACCCGATCAGCGCAAAGGCTCCATGCAGCGCTACAAAAGGCCACAATCCGCCTAATTGAAACCAACGGGTGAAATCTCCTTGTGCTTCTGGTCCCCACAACAGCAACAACGAATGTCCCATGCTGTCTGCTGGTGTGGATACTGCTACTGTCAGGAAGTTACACCCTTCCAAGTAGGAGGACGCCAAGCCGTGTGTATACCAGCTTGTTACGAATGTTGTACCGGTCAGCCAACCGCCGAGGGCTAGGAAAGCACAGGGAAACAACAGTATCCCCGACCAACCTACAAATACGAAACGGTCGCGCTTCAACCAGTCGTCTAGAACGTCAAACCACCCTCTTGTACTGGGGGCGCGTCCAACTGCGATGGTCATTGGACTAAAATCCTCTTTTTACTAAAAATTGCAACTTTTTGAGGAATTAAGGTTTTGTTTATGACACTCACAGCTACCTAAAAGCAACCGAGCGTTCTGAGAAACTGCTACCTTAAGTAGTCAGAGTTTCTCATATTATTAGTGTCACAACAGTTTCTACTAGTTAGTAATCCAGCTTGCAGAAACTTAATGATTCTTAACTTATCACATTAGTCCGGCTTTGTGCGCGATTAACACTTAAAAATCAAGTACAAAGCATAAACCTACTACTTATGATTAATATCAGAATTTTTACAATCTGACACAACTTTTCTCAGAAATCTCACAAAACTTGCAATACAGGCGATCCAGTGGCAAACTAATTACAAGAAGAAAGGCAGAGGGCAGAGGGCAAAACATCAAACAAGAGGCGAAAGTTTATACCCTAGCCCCTAATCCCCGCTCCCTGACCCCTGAGTTAGAAGGTAGTTTAGTTCATGACGGCATCAACAACCATCAGCAAAGGCGAGTTCCCGTCAGAGGGCAACTCTACTTCCAACGTTCTCCATCAAAAGGTTCTCGGTTCCCGTCGGTTCAGTAACTACTGGTGGGCAACTGTAGTCTCAATGGGAAGCACAGGCTTTTTGCTATCTGGAATTTCAAGTTATCTAAAAGTCAATTTACTCTTAGTGACTGACCCAACGCAACTAGTGTTCTATCCCCAAGGATTAGTCATGGGGTTGTACGGTTCTGCCGGTCTACTTTTAGCCCTGTACCTGTGGTTAACAGTTATCTGGGATGTGGGCGGCGGATACAACGATTTCAATCGGGAAACAGGCAAAGTCAAAATCTTTCGCTGGGGATTTCCCGGCAAAAACCGTCGTATAGAAATTGATTGCACCACTGACGACTTACAGTCCGTTCAGGTAGATATTAGAGGGGGCATGAACCCCCGTCGCGCACTTTACCTACGTGTTAAAGGTCGCCGAGACATTCCTTTATCATCAGTAGGTCAACCGATGTCATTACAAGAGTTGGAAATTCAAGGCGCTAAATTAGCCCGTTTTTTGGAAGTACCCTTGGAAGGACTTTAACAGTGACCAGTGACCAGTGAACAGTGACCAGTAACTTGGTGAGTGGTCACTGATTACTGGTCACTGCTAAGATACATTGGTCGCTTCTGTACTTGGTCATGCGGTTTAACATTTCCAAATTAGCAGTTGCTTTATTGATGGTTGGTATATTATGGCTTGGCAGTTGTTTTAAGCAGCCAGCTGTAGCCAGTTCTCTGCCAACTTTCACACCGACTCAAGCAACTACCCAGTTAAGTACCGGGACTTTAACCAAACAAGCAACCCTTGTATCTCAACTTACAAAGAAGAGTATTCCCAGAATGAATGACTTACCACGGCTCGAAGGCAAGGCGACTGTAGTGATAACTGTTGATGGATCGCCTATCACTATTGAAGTAGATGGTACAAACGCCCCTATCACTGCAGGCAATTTTGTAGATTTAGTCGAGAAAGGCGTGTACGATGGCTTAGTTTTCCACAGAGTTGTACGCCAGCCCCAACCGTTTGTGGTTCAAGGGGGCGATCCTCAAAGCAAAGACCCAAAAGTACCAGCAAGCCGCTTGGGAACAGGCGGTTTTGTCGATTCAAAAACTGGCAAAGAACGTCGCATACCTCTGGAGATTAAACCCCAAGGAGCAGAGGAGCCAGTTTACAGCAAAACTCTTGAAATGGCACGCGTTAATAAACCACCTGTACTTCAGCATAAACTGGGGGCAGTAGCAATGGCGCGATCGCAAATGCCTGACTCTGCATCCTCCCAGTTTTATTTTGCTCTAGACAACCTCAGTTTCCTAGATGGTAGCTATGCTGTTTTTGGTTATGTCACCAATGGCATGGAAGTTGTTAACAAAATTCAACAGGGCGATCGCATTGATTCAGCTAAAGTCACTCAAGGTGCAGAAAACTTGAAGAACTAGGGAGTAGGGAGTAGGGAATAGAGAATATACATTTTCTCCACTCCCTCACTCCCTCACTCCCTCACTCCCTCACTCCCTACCCACACTCCCCACTCCCCACTCCCCACTCCCCAAGTTAAGTTCGTGTTAAGCAATGCGGTTAAACTGTTCCAAATTTTTATTCGTTTTCATTTTCAGTGCGTTTCTGCTTGGCAGCTGTTCAACATCGCAGGTAGCTTCCAATTCCTCTCCAACTTCTACCGCTACTCAAACAAGTTCCGAGTTATCCACTGAGACAGGTACCGAGACGGTAAACTCAGCAACAACTCCTGTATCGGAAAATGCCAGCGAGAGCATTCCCGGACTTAAAGAATTGCCACGACTTGAAGGCAAAGCAACTGTAGTGATGACAGTCAAAGGTTCGCCCATCACTATCGAAGTGGATGGTACAAATGCTCCTATCACTGCAGGCAATTTTGTGGATTTGGTTCAACGAGGCGCATACAACGGGCTAATATTCCATAGAGTTGAGCGCGATCCAAGTCCTTTTGTGGTGCAAGGGGGAGATCCTCAAAGTAAAGATCCAAAAATACCAGTCACCGATCTAGGTACGGGCAGTTTTATCGATCCAAAAACAAACAAAATTCGTTACATACCTTTAGAAATCAAGCCACTAGGCTCAAAAAAGCCCATATATGGTAAAACTTTTAAAGATGCAGTAATTTCTCAACCACCAGCACTGCAACATAAACGTGGTGCAGTAGCAATGGCGCGATCGCAAATGCCTGATTCTGCATCCTCTCAGTTTTACTTTGCTTTGTCCGATCTTTCCTCCTTAGACGGTAGTTATGCTGTGTTTGGCTATGTTCGAGAAGGAATGGACGTGGTTGATAAAATCCAGCAAGGAGATCGGATTGACTCTGCTAAAGTCACTCAAGGTTCAGAAAATTTGAAGAACTAGGGAGTAGGGAATAGGGAATGGGAAATGGTGAACTTACATATTTCCTACCCCCTACTCCCTACCCCCTACTCCCCACTCCCCTCTCTTAAAAGTGGTTGTTATTACTGGTATTGGTCTTGTTTCTGCTTTAGGTAAAAGTTTAGAGGAAAGCTGGCAACAATTGATTGCAGGTAAATCTGGAATTATTTTGCACCAACCGTTTCCAGAATTAAAACCATTACCTCTAGGGATGATTGAGGAAGAACCAGCGAGACTCAGAACACTCACTCAGTTGGTTGTTTCTCTGGCGTTGCAGGATGCCAATTTGCTCTCACCTTTAGTTGATTGTGGAGTGGTTATTGGTTCGAGCCGCAGCAATCAGGGTTTATGGGAGCAGATGGCACGGGAGATGCGGGAACAAAGGGACAAGTCTCCTAGTGTCTGCTTAGAAAATTGGTTAGAAACTCTGCCCCACATGAATGCCATCACCGTCGCACGGCAGATTGGCTCTTGCGGAACAGTTTTAGCTCCAATGGCTGCTTGCTCTACAGGAATTTGGGCGATCGCACAAGCAGTGAATCTCATTCAAACTGGGCAATGTCAGCGAGCGATCGCAGGTGCAGTAGAAGCGCCGATAACACCCCTTACCCTAACTGGGTTTCAACAAATGGGGGCTTTAGCGAAAACAGGGGTTTATCCTTTTGATTTCAAACGAGAAGGTTTGGCGTTGGCAGAAGGCGGTGCTGTCTTTGTCTTAGAGTCAGAAGAGTTAGCAAAACAGCGTCAAGCTATGGTTTATGGTCAAATTCTCGGTTTTGGATTGACAGCAGATGCATATCATGCTAATGTTCCCGAACCAGAAGGAAGGGGTGCAAAATCAGCGATCGCACAATGTTTAAACCGTGCTAGCTTAACCTTTAACGATATTGATTACATTCACGCCCACGGTACAGCAACGCAAATGAACGATCGCATAGAGAGCGAAGTTATACAGCAGTTGTTTCCTCAAGGCGTAGCAGTCAGTTCAACTAAAGGATCTACAGGTCACACCTTAGGAGCTTCAGGAGCCTTAGGTATTGCGTTTTCCCTCATGGCATTACAGCATCAAATATTACCACCTTGTGTGGGATTGAGCAATTCAGAATTTGATTTAGATTTGGTAAAAGAAGTACGTCAAAGTAAAATTCACAACGTGCTTTGTTTGAGTTTTGGCTTTGGCGGGCAAAATGCAGTCATGGCGTTGGGAATGCACCACTAGTCTTATATTTCGTCAAGCAAATAATTAACTTCGCTGTGAACTGTTGCTTCATGCCCATAGAGCATTACGCTGAACCGTACTTGAGAAGGTTTGACATCTCCACACGTTCTTCACAAAAAATAGATATGATATATAAAAGTCGATAAATCTTAAAAATTATTTATCAATGCTGGTTTCTTCCTCTGGCTTGTCCAAGGTCAAAGACTCAGTACGGGAAAAAGTTTTTTTCGGTAACGAACCAACTACCGAGCTAGTCGCCATTCTTACCGTCTACTTTGTTCAAGGTATTTTAGGGTTAGCACGTCTTGCCGTTAGCTTCTTCCTTAAGGATGAATTGGGGTTAACTCCAGCTCAAGTTTCGGCAATGTTAGGCATAGTAGCCCTTCCCTGGATTATCAAGCCACTATTTGGTTTTATTTCAGATGGGTTGCCTATATTTGGTTACCGACGGCGTCCTTATTTAGTCCTGTCGGGAATACTAGGAGCAATTTCTTGGGTTAGTCTTGCCACAATCGTTCATACACCGATAGCAGCAACACTGGCGATCGCACTTGGTTCCCTCTCGGTTGCTGTCAGCGATGTCATTGTTGACTCCTTGGTAGTCGAAAGAGCAAGAACAGAATCCCAAGCAGAAGCAGGTTCTCTCCAATCTTTGACTTGGGGTGCATCCGCTTTAGGAAGTTTAATTACAGCATACTTTAGCGGTTTTTTGCTACAGCACTTCACCACCCGCACCGTCTTTTGGATCACCGCAACATTTCCGCTGATTGTCTCCGCAGTAGCTTGGTTGATTGCTGAGTCACCTATTGCTAAAGATGTAAATAACAGCGAGCCTACAAATTTTGTTAACATCAAGCATCAAATTGGCCAACTGCGTCAAGCCATAACTCAGAAAGCAATTTGGCTACCGACATTGTTTCTTTTTCTTTGGCAAGCCACACCAACAGCAGACTCAGCTTTCTTCTTTTTTACCACCAACGAATTGCACTTTGAACCAGAATTTTTGGGACGAGTGCGCTTAGTAACAAGTGTTGCATCCCTGATTGGTATTTGGATTTTTCAGCGTTTCCTCAAAACTGTTCCCTACAGAGTCATTTTTGGTTGGAGTACAGTTCTATCAGCAGTCTTAGGAATGACAATGCTGCTGCTAGTGACTCATACCAACCGCGCTTTAGGTATAGATGACCACTGGTTTAGTTTGGGTGATAGCCTCATTTTAACTGCAATGGGACAAATTGCTTATATGCCCGTTTTAGTACTAGCAGCAAGGCTTTGTCCTGCGGGCGTGGAAGCAACATTATTTGCCCTCTTAATGTCCGTAACAAACTTAGCGGGACTGCTTTCCTACGAATTAGGGGCGGTATTGATGCACGTCATGGGCATAACTGAATCGAATTTTGATTCTCTGTGGCTGTTAGTTCTGATTACGAACTTCAGTACGTTGCTGCCATTGCCATTCCTCAAATGGTTACCCTCTTCCGACTCTCAAACTGAGACACCAGAAACGCAAGAGTTAGTGGTTAGTAGTTAGTGGTTATTCGCAAACAACTAACAACCAACAACTAACAACTAACAACTAACAATTAACAATATGCAATCTTTTCAACTCTACGAACGAGCCTCTACAGTTCCAGAAAAATCATATACTCGTGCTAATTGGCAGAAAGGGTATCAATCTCTCAAACAAGAGTGTGATTATTGGATTAGTGATATAGAAGGGGAAATTCCCTCGGAACTTCACGGTACTTTATTTAGAAACGGTCCAGGATTGCTAGACATTAACGGTCAACATATTCATCACCCCTTTGATGGAGATGGTATGATTTCTCGCGTCACCTTTATTGATGGACGCGCCCATTTTAGCAACCGCTATGTCCGCACTGCTGCTTACTTGGAAGAACAAAAAGCTGGCAAGATTCTTTATCGCGGAGTCTTTGGTACGCAAAAGCCTGGTGGAGTCTTTGCAAATGCCTTTGATTTCAAGCTAAAAAATATTGCCAATACAAACGTAATTTATTGGGGTGAAAAATTGCTGGCTCTGTGGGAAGCGGCTGACCCCCACCGCCTCGATCCTTACACTTTGGAGACTTTAGGGAAAGAACATTTCAATGGCGTTTTATTAGAAGGTGAAGCCTTCTCAGCCCATCCTCGTTTTGATCCAAGTCGTGATGGTGGTAGAAGACTAGTTAACTTTTCTATCAAACCGGGACTCTCCACCACCATTACTATTTTTGAGCTAAACGATAAAGGCGAAGTCGTCACTAAGCACTCCCATAAAGTGCCAGGTTTTGCCTTTATCCACGATTTTGCTATCACTCCAAATTATTGCATCTTTTTTCAAAATCCCGTAACCTTCAACCCCTTACCTTTTGTCTTGGGAATGCGTGGTGCAGGAGAGTGTATCAAGTTTCAGCCGCACCAACCGACTCGCATCATTATTATTTCTCGCAACCCGAAACAGAAGAACGTTCAGATTATAGAAACTCACTCTGGTTTTGTGTTCCACCACGCCAATGCTTTTGAAGTGGGGGATGAAGTTGTGGTTGACTCCATTTGCTACGAATCACTTCAACAAGTAGAACCGGAAAGCGATTTTCGGGAAGTTGATTTTGATGCTCTTCAGCCAGGACAATTGTGGCGCTTCAATCTCAATCTTCAGCAAAAAACTGTTCAAAGAAAGTTGCTGGAAAGCCAGTGCTGTGAGTTTCCCACCATGCATCCCCAAAAAGTTGGGCGTCCATATCGTTACTTATATACGGGTGCAGCACACGCGAGTAGTGGAAATGCACCATTGCAAGCATTTTTGAAAGTCGATTTAGAATCTGGTAAACGACAACTTTGGAGTGCTGCACCTCATGGTTTTGCTAGCGAACCCATTTTTGTACCGCGTCCGGGTTCTGAAAGAGAAGATGATGGTTGGTTACTGGCTTTAGTGTACGATTCTACCCATCATCGTTCAGATGTAGTTATTTTAGACGCTAAAGACTTTGAACGGGGTGCGATCGCAAAATTGCATCTCAAGCACCATGTACCTTATGGTTTACATGGTAACTTTGTCTCTAAGTGTTTTCTTTAATTAAGGTTCGTAGTTGCGCTGTCTTCGCATACATCGGAACTACCAACTTTCATAAGAGACTAATGGAAGACGGGCGGGGACGCCCATCCCACAAGATAGATAATTTATTTCTTGGAAATCCCTAAGAAGAGTCTAACAAACAGCTAGGAATATTCAACCCGCGTAGGCGGGTTTTGCTTGTATAGCCGCGAATTCTATTCGCTAGAAAGAGTCAGCAATGCTGCGATAATAACCCCTACTGGTATCAAAATATTGTCAACTTCTTTTGGACTGCATCCTTCTATAAGAGTAGCAACTAATGCAAGTAGGAAAATTCTCATAAAATTGACTTGATTGGGTGTCACGAGCCAAACAAAAAAGACACTAGCAATGAAGGCGAAAACTAACATTGAAAGGCTACCTTCTAGTGTTTTGGAACTTAAAATCGTGTACTTTATTCTACCAACTCGACGACCAACTATTGGTGCAATGCCATCACCCCAACCCAGGCTTGCCATTGCGACAATTCCAACAAACTCTTTATAAAAGAACGTGCCGCAAATAGTCGCGACAATAACAAAAAAAAGAGGACCTCTAAGGAGTTCGCGTCTATCACCCGTGCGCGTCATGGTTATAACAGCTTCGTCATCTGGATTGGCAAATAGACCTTTCTGCACGAGAAGAAAAATCCACAATACAAAAACTGCTACATTTAGGTACTTAGACCAGTGTAAATCATTGTAAAGAGGTAAAAACCCAATAGTAGATCCTGCACCAATATGAGTAATTTTACGACTAATATCTTGTGGTAATTTAAAATTTAAAACACACCAATTCAACAGTGCTAGTAATCCGAATACATAAACAAATGTTAGCAATGTAGCTAACAGATTACCTAATAATGGGCTAATATTTAAGGCTAAAGATAACATCTTAAATATCTCCTCCTTTACGGAAAAACTGCTGCAAAATTTCTCCTGGTTTTCGATCCCAAGTGTCGATCTGCTCGTAGATTACAGCATTTTGGTTGAGTTTGTAAGTTGAGTAACCATTAAAATAGAGTTTAGCTTTCCAAGGAACACGCAAAATACCCCTAACAGTCCATTTTGCTAAAATGATGTCCTTGTCTGGTTGAGACACTTCATGTAAATCAAAGAAAATTTTAGTGAAGAAGAGTTGTGCGTGAAATCGCAAAGTCCAAAAAATGATACGGTAGCTTAATTTTCCTTTAAATTTATTAACTGGGTCTTGAAAATAGATGTCTTGTGTGTAAATTTCGTAAGATATATCTTTTTCAAACAATGTTGGCAAATCTTGTTTGAGAGTCTCCATGACTCTTTCTACCTGAAAGTTGTATTCCACGCCATCACTCCCCAAATCCTAGATAAGATTTTTCAGAAAACCTAGCAGCTTTTGAAAAACAGAAAATGAAGGTTTCTCGATTACTCTACCTCGATTTAAGTCCGATAGGGAAGGGAATGTGGCAACCTGGGAGTAGGAATCTTGTCGTAGCACTTGGGCTAGGGCATTATTGTTTTCTCGCAAACCTTCATAGAAAAAAAAGACTTCCCCTAGAATGCCCAGAGTACGATTGTACTGAATACTCTGTAATAAGTATTCTGGACTGATGCGGTAAGAACCTACTTTCATAAGAATTCCTGGTGCTAATCTTGGCAGTGTAGCATCTGTGAACTGCTCGGTGACCAATCTATCAACAATTCCTTTGTATGCAGCAAAGTCTCGTCGATAAATTTGGGGATGAATGATATCTACTAATCCCTTTTCTATCCAAGTAGGAGAGTCCTGTAGGTATTCTTTATACGCCCAGTCATAAATATTAGGAGCAATAGATACTATTAGGTTGGGATTGACAGCTTTTACTTCTTGATACAACTGGGCTAGAAATGCAGTGAGAATATCAGCACGCCATCGCAGCCATTGTTTATCTTTAGGGTTTTTTGGTGGTTCTTCCCCAAACTGCTGACGATATCTATCTATAGTATTAAGGTCGTAACCACCTTCACTAGGCAAAGCAGGAAAGCGATCGTCACCTTGGATACCGTCTACTGTATAATTTTTAACGATTTCCAATACCAAGCTTAACATAAAACCTTGAACTTCTGGGTCTAGAGCGTTTAGCCATTCAAAACCGTTTTTTTTCAGTAAATTGCCCTCACTATCAATCGCCGCCCATTCAGGTTTTTTTGCCAGGATTGGTCCGCCATTCAAGTTGTAGGAACTAGCAAATCCGTATTCCAACCAAGGAATCACCTTTATCCCTACCCGTTGCGCCTCAACAATCAATTCTGCCAAAGGATCTCGTCCAAGAAAAAGCGGGTGAATGTCTGTACCAAAGGTTTGTTGCATGACTCGACTCGGATATATTGTTGTTCCCCTAGTCCAAACCACGGGAAAAACAACATTAAATCCTGTCTCAGCAAGGAACTGCATAGCTTCTGCAATGTTTTGCTGTGAATTCAGAACCTTGCTATCAGTTGTGGTAAGCCAAACACCTCTTATTTCCAGGTTGTCATTTGTCATTTGTCATTGGTCACTGGTCACTGGTCACTGGTCACTGGTCACTGGTTACTGGTCACTGGTTACTGGTCACTGGTTACTGGTCACTGGTCACTGGTCACTGGTCACTGGTCACTGGTCACTGGTCACTGGTCAACGCGTCATTACATGACGATACCGCGCTTGAATTACCATGTAAATGCCGTATGCAATCAAACCAAGCGCAACAATACCTAAAAGCCAGGGACCGTAAGGTTGCTGTGCTAACGTTTGCAAAGCCAAATCCAACCCACCTGCTTTACTAGCATCAGATAAAGTGGCTGCTTGAATTAAAAACCAGCCAATAATACAGAAAACTATACCCCGTGCTATTAAACCAAATCTAGAAATACCCATGACTAACTTTCGTTCTGAATCATCTAATTCAGTTAAGTTAAGATGTCGTCGAAATTTAGCACTAAAGGCTTCATAAAACTCATAGAATCCCAAACCGATAGTAAACGCCCCTATAGTACCAACTAACCATTGACCAAAAGGCTGAGAAAGAAGTTGTGCTGTCCAGTCTTGTGTAGAGTTACTACTACCAGTGTTACCAGAACCTAAAATAATTTGCACTGCAGTCCAAGCTAAACCTGCATATACAAAACCATTAATTGCATAACCAATTCTTTGTGCTATTCCTTTGGCATCAGTGCCTTTATTTTCTGGATCTTTGATGGCTTGCACAAACCGCAAAATGACATATCCAATTAATCCAATTGCGACTAAAGCAAGCAAAAACTTTCCAAATGGTTGAGCAACGATTGTATGCAAAGCACCTTGGGTATCAGTTGTCCTTCCACCACTACCAAAAGCCACCTGTGCTGCTAGTAGTCCAACGATACTGTAAACTATTCCTTTAGATATATAACCGAATCGAGCGAGCTTCTCAATCCAGGATGAGTGATAGTGTATTAACTGTTGCGTCATACTATTTAAATATTGTAATTATGGCTAAATATTTAGCAAATCTGTTCAAGCAATACATCTATCCAAAGGAAAAGACCAAGTAAGAACTTAGTAGACCAATGACAAATGACAGAGGATTTTAAAAATGTTCGTTACAAAAGAGACTTGGAAGCACGAATATATTCTTACCAACGGCGTGAAACTGCACTATGTGACTCAGGGAGAGGGTCCTTTAATGTTGATGTTGCACGGATTTCCTGAGTTTTGGTATTCCTGGCGTTATCAAATACCGGAATTTGCTAAGGATTTTAAAGTCGTTGCTGTTGACTTGCGCGGATACAACGACAGTGATAAGCCAAAAAATCAATCGGCTTATGTAATGGATGAATTTGTGAGGGATATTGAGGGAGTTATTACAGGGTTAGGATACGAAAAGTGTACTTTGGTGGGACATGATTGGGGTGGTGCGATTGCATGGAATTTTGCCTATTCTTATCCTGAGATGATAGAGCGATTAATTATCCTCAATTTGCCTCATCCTGCAAAATTTAGCGAAGGATTACGGACTCCGCAACAGTTATTACGCAGTTCCTATGCTTTCTTTTTTCAGCTTCCCAGTTTACCTGAATTTATCATACAAGCTTCTGATTATCAATTCCTAGAAAATGCTTTTAGAGGGTTAGCGATTAACAAAAATGCTTTCACTAAAGAAGATATTGAAGCTTATAAAAACGCGGCAGCTAAACGAGGTGCTTTAACAGCAATGTTGAATTATTACCGCAATTTTTCCCAACAAAAAATCCTCACCGGAAGTTGGGGTGTGTTAGAAGTTCCAACATTAATGATTTGGGCAGAAAACGATACTGCACTTGGTAAAGAACTGACCTATGGTACAGAAGCTTATGTAAAAGATTTGCAAATCAAATACATTCCCAACTGCAGCCATTGGGTACAGCAAGAACAGCCTCAATTGGTCAATCAGTATATTCGTGAGTTTTTAACAAGCTGATTTTTGTGAGGGGCTGCAAGTTACCGGACTTCTTAAAGAAGTCCGGTATCTGAGCAAATTTAATTCTCTTTCAGAAAGTTTCTGACACCAAGGTGGTAATTTATGCTCTGAAAACGAGAGCTTTTGGCTTCTGTAATACTAAATAGTTTCCAAAAGGGGTCTTTTTTCCTAAGTTGAGAAGCACGAGAGTATGATGCTTTCGCTAAGCCATATACCTGTTTTGGAACGAGTAATTTTTTAACAAAAATGAACCATCCTTAGCAGAAATATTCTTTAGCAAAGGAGTCCCTATACCCGCCGTGTAAAACGCTGCGTCTATTTCTCCTTTGCTCACTTTTTCAATGGATTCTTTGATGTTCATTGGTAAAAGAGATTCTTGAGTGACATCTAAATTATGAAGTTGATAGAGAAAAATAGCACTAACTTTAATCGAATCTCAAAGATATATAGTAATGTGTAGAGACACGTCATAACGCGTCTCTACATATAAATCTTAAGCGTTTATAAAGAATGGGAATTTTAGAGGATGTTTGAAAAGTTTTGGTCTCATATAGTGAGCTACTATACAAACGAAGTCCGCCTGCGCGGACTAACGGAAAATCAAGATATTAAAACCCACGTAGGTGGGTTTTGCTTGTATAGCCGCGATTTCCAATCGCTAAGGCTGTATTAATTGAGACTTTTCAAACATCCTCTTAGAAGAGAGTTAGGAAATGAGGACTACTTTATCAACTTTTTCGTCCTAGCAGCGTATTTCTTGATTTAACGCACTTCTGACAACTCTCTTTCTACTGTTGGAGACTCAAACACTTGAGAGTAGAATATTCCTGCCAAGATACCTCCCAAAATTGGAGCTACCCAGAAAAGCCACAACTGTTGAATTGCCCAACCGCCAACAAAAATTGCTGGACCAAGGCTACGGGCTGGATTGACTGATGTGTTGGTTACAGGGATGCTAATCAGGTGAATGAGGGTTAAAGTTAAACCAATTGCAATTGGAGCAAAGCCTTGGGGCGCACGACGGTCAGTAGAACCCAAGATAATCATTAAAAACATGAAAGTAAAAACTAGCTCGGCGAGGAAACAAGCTAGTAAATTAAAAGCACCTGGGGAATGGTCTGCTCCAAAACCATTAGTTGCTAGTGGATTGGAACCAGTCAGTGTAAATCCTGATTGACCGGATGCAATCAGATAAACTACTCCCGCGCCTAATATGGCTCCAAATACCTGAGAACCGATATAAACGGTCAATTCAGATCCGGGAAAGCGCTTTGCTGCCCAAAGACCAAAAGAAACTGCGGGATTGAGGTGACAGCCTGAGATATGACCAATTGCATAAGCCATTGTTATGACTGTACGTTCGCTCATTTTTGAAGGGAGAGAGGAATTAATACCGGACTGGGTAAGGTTTCAAAGGAATGATGGATCGGCTAAAACCCAACCCGTGTAATACGTGGTAAAGGATGGAGGGGGAGTGACGGTGTAATACATGGAAAAGGAATTCCGCCGCGCTTATGTTACATGAAGATAGGTGATACTGTGTAATACAGGGGACAGCAGCACTATTTTCCGTTGAATCTCCGGTGTAATACACGGTAAAAGTTTATGTTGAAATGGGATGGCAATGAGGGTGTATTATCCATGCCTATGGTAAAATCATGCCGAGCTACTCACCGAATCTATCTGATAAAGGGAATCGGGCATTTTCATTAAATAAAGAATCTGTTTTTGGAGCTCAGACAAAGGCGTCATGAAGATGGTAGCATCAGGTAAAAAATAGAGAGTTAAATGACAAAAAGCGAGGAGCATTTTCTCTGCTGATGGGCGTTCAGTTTTGCGCTTGGGATTGCCATCGTAAAGACCAGCCAAAGATTGTTGAGTTTCTATAAGTGCCTGTCGCACCACAAACTCCATCAAAGTAAATATCCGTAAAGCAATGTTCAACAAGAACATCAAGCCAGTGATTCGGTTTTGGTCAGTGAAGTAAATGGGTAGGGCGGGTAGAGAACCGCGTTTAAAACGGTGAAACCCTCGCTCCAATACCCATTCATCCCGGTAATACATGATAGCAAGTGATAGACTTAGTTGAGCAAGGGGTGCGTTAGTGACGTACAATCTCCACCCTGCCAAAGTTTCTGCTTCCTTGATTGCAGCATCTTGAAGTTGGATCTCAAGTTGAAGACAAATACTATTTACCAATTCAGTGGGAGAATTTTTTGATGGTCGTCCTCGTCCAACATGACGAGTTTTTTGAATGATTTGTTCAGTAATTGTCGTGTTGAAGAAATCTTTGACACGATAGCGCTCAAGTATGTTTTCTACTTTATGGGCTAATACTTGTGGATCTTCTCCTGGTTTGGCTGCTAATTTATCCAGAGCCGTTCTCGCGGTCAAGATGCGTTGCTGTTGACCACGGATAGTAGATGCTGCAAGGCTAGTGGAATAAACTACCAAATAGCGTTCATGCCAACGTACCCACTTGTTGGTTTCTGGGTTTAACCAAAACTTGCCTAACTCCACTTCAAAACCCTTGCCCACATCCGGTTCATCTTCATCCTGATGCGGGAAACGAATGGGCTGAATTTCTGTAGGTGGGTTTAGTACCCATTGCTGAAGATATTGGGGGTGTTGTCCACTCATAGGTACAGGGAAACAATAAATACCGCCACTTGCGGCAATTTGACCGCGAGTTGCAATCGCACCGGCTTTACAATCAGCAACGAAGACGAACTTTTTATGCCCAATCACTCTCACCATTTTTTCCCAAGTGGGAAAATATAATGGGTCATCGGCTCCATTACCTTCAACCGTAGCGCTCACCAATGGCATTCCCATTGGGTCGAGGGTTGCTAATAATTGACGGTATTGCAATAAATCTGGACGCTTGTCTTTGGAATAGCCATAGCGCAGTAGATTTTCTTCAACTGAATCTCCAGGATTATGATTTACACTAAAACTACTTGTATCCGCTCGTGCTACAACAGTTGGCAATTCGTAGGCACGAATCAAATGCCGTCCTAACTTTACCTCAATTTCCTGTATTGCTTGTGTTTGTTTCCCTAGCTCTTCGACTACCCTTGCCAATCTGTCATCCGTGGCATCTTTTTCCGCGATTGACCATCCCGTAGTTAACTCTAAAATCCTTCGATGTGTCTGCACCCAAGGTTCCACGGCAGATAACCGATGGTCTGACTGCGTGATGATGTATGTTAATAACAATACACTCAATTGACCGTAACTCAGCCCTTTGTGATTTCCGTGTGGTTCACTCAGTTTCTGGTCAATACATTTGGCTATCTCCATCTGTTTGAGCCACTCCACTATTACGGGAATATCGTCAATGCGCTCAGAAGTTATTTCCATGATTGTTTCTGCAAGAATTATGTTAGCGAGCACGGATTGTTACGTATACTAGCTTGAGAGTGCCGCAATAAAATCATTGAGGGCTTTCAGTGCTGCTTTATAACCAGGAGCTTGCTTACCCAATTTTAATCGTCGTAAAACTTGGTCACGTAAAGTCTCAAGTGTTGCCACCTGTTGTGGCGTAGTCGTTGGTTCCACAAAAGTAGCTAAGGCTCGATCTATTGGCTCTTTTTTCCGTGTAATACTTGGACTAACATTCCCCCTCATCAACTGTTCCAAGTAGTCAGCTCTACTCATCCCCAAGCATTCAGCCTCAATCCCCATAATCTTCCAAGTTTCGTCAGTTAATCTCACTGAACGCACTTGACGATAATCATCATTTTTCAGTGCAAACTTCCCTTGAATGTCCCGCTTCAACATGACTCGGATTCGGTGTATTACATCGTAAGTTTAACGTGCTTATTGGTGAAGCTTTGATGTAATACTCTGTATTATCAAACCGTTCTTGATAACGAACTACACCCATGTGATACATGGTGAATCCTCATTTGACTCCTTCCATGTACTACACAGTTAAGCCCTCTCTGCTCCCCCAGGTATTACACGGAGAGGTTTTAGCCGATCCATAATCGTATTGAAACCTTACCCAGTCCGGTATTAATTCCTCTCTCCCTTCAAAAATGAGCGAACGTACAGTTATGACTGTTAAACCAAAGGCTAAAGAAACACCAACTAATCCAATCCCCAAAGGAAATTTTGTACTTTCAGCAATTCTTGCAGCATCTGCTGTATAAGCTGCTGCTAAGACTGCACTACCACAACCGCCTAACACTAACCAAAAAGTGCCTATAAACTCAGCTAGGCAACGCTTAACTAGCGGAGGTGCTACTGTCATAATTTTGTCCTTCTTTGCAAAGGTTGGTCGAGCGAATGAATCAGCCTGTTAAGAGAGGTTCTGAGAACTTACTTAGAACCAAGGTACATTTAGACAGACAGAATTCATGACAGATGAAAATACTTAGAAAAAATAAAGAACTGATAAAGATGCCAGACAATAGGTGAAAAAGTTAACATTCCAAAAACTTATAATATATGCACGTCCCGAGCGCGCCGACAAAGGATGTGTAGAGAAAGAGAACTGGTAGCGCAAACAGTTTAATTATTGTTAACATCAGCAGTTAAGATTACTCACAATACAAATTTTCATAAGCAAAATAATCTTGAATACTTTGCGTCACGCTATCTACTTTTTTTTCTCCGTACCAATAAATTAGTAAAGATAGACCAAATGCAACAGTGATAATCAGTGCTGTCTTACTAGTTATACTTTCGGCTTTTTCTAGAACAGCTGCTAAAGCTAGTAGGACAAAAGATAAAAAGAATATCAAGCTCAAGATAGTAGCCATGTGCTTACCCTGTAAACTTTGAAAGTATTGGAAAATTATTCTAGGTTAAGCTATTCCAGCTATTTTCAGATAGATGAACTCTACGCTAGTTCCACAAACATAGTTGTGATGGAGGTGTCATGCGAGGAGCACTGTAGCGATAGAATCTACTCACATTTAATGAGGCTTTGGGGAAGAAAACCCAACTAAGAGTACCGTCTATACCCTCTTCAGTACGGATAATGTTTCCTTTGCCAAGTGTTAAGCGATGTTCCGAGTCCCACTCAATCTTGGACTTTGATATGTTGGACTCAGGATTAACAGCCCATAATATTTCTAGAGCTTCGCCTTTAATGAAACTGTCATTAACTTTACCTCTGATGCAAACAAAACGATCTGAGTGGGGATAACCATAGTATCCACTAACGCGATCGCCTGCTTTACTAAAGTTAAAACACACTCCCGCCCCATCTTGCCAATCTTTAGGGTCGGGTTGACTGCAAAACTGATATTTACCGTTTGCTAGAGTGGCAATTCTGGTTTTATCTGGAGCATTTTTGTGAATTGATAAAACGACTGATGGGGCTGTAACGTCTATCAACGTAGCTATGAACAGGGCTGCAACGATCACACTCAACCTCAAAAGATTCTTTTTTCGCACCCTCTGATTTTCCGTGTTTTTATTCTCCCTCAAAACTGGGAGTGCTAGATATTCGGTACAGTAAAGGTAATGTTTTTTAGAATTTTTCTTATACGAATAGTTAACTATGTCAGGAGAAAAATCCACGTCACAGGGGAGAACAACAGGCACGCTACCCGGTATGTTATGGAAACGTGTCAAAGAACAGACTGAGTACGCTCTTGCAAAGCAATCGTTGCTGTCAATTCCTACAGAGTTTGAATTTGTTGAACAGGATGGCGTTCGCTTCCTGGTACGGGTCTTATCTAATCTAGTTCGTAAGGATGCAGCCAAAAAAGAGCAACTCAAACAAATAACCCGTCCTAGAAAAGAATTTAATCCTTTTCTTCCTTACGAAGAGGATTTGTTTGTAGCTGATATTTCAGAGACTCATGTATGTATTTTGAACAAATATAATGTAGTTGATTATCACCTGCTGATTATTACTCGTGCTTTTGAAGAACAAGAAAGTTTACTGACTTTGGAAGATTTTGCTGCTGTGCGGGCTTGCTTGGCTGAAATTGATGGTTTGGTATTTTACAACGGTGGTAAAGTCGCGGGTGCTAGTCAGAGACACAAGCACTTGCAATTGGTTCCGCTTCCATTTATACCGAGTGGTGCTCCGATACCAATAGAACCTCTATTAGCATCTGCTCAGTTTCAGAGATCCATCGCGACTATACCGCAACTGCCTTTTAAAAATGCATATATACGGTTAAATGTCAAGGATATGCAGTCACCATTAGCCACTGCTGAAGCCACCTTCGAGTGCTACCGTACCCTTCTCCAAAACGTAGGTATAGAAAACACGCCAGGAAGCGAAAACAAGCAATCTGCTCCTTACAATCTGCTAGCTACCCGACAATGGATGTTAATTGTGCCGCGATCGCAAGAGAGTTTTGAGTCTATCTCTGTCAACTCTTTAGGATTTGCTGGTTCTTTGTTTGTGAAAAATGAGCGACAGATGCAACTTCTCAAAGATATTGGACCAATGACTCTTCTGAAGCATGTCGCCATTTAATCAGTGACCAGTGACCAGTGACCAGTGACCAGTGATCTCTACCCCCTACCCCCTACTCCCCACTCCCTACCCCCTACTCCCTAATTTTCCCCTTTTAACTTTTGACTTTGTTTGGTGATTGGCGGCTTGGGTTAACAACGATTCTGCAAAAGCGATCGCTTCTTGTGCGGACTGTCCACCAGCGAGCTGCGCGAGTTCTTCCCGCCGCTTGCTCAAGTTGTCTAAAGCGGTGACTCGTACAACGGTACGCTGTTCTGAGTTTCCGTTGGTTGCTTTTTGACCTTTATCCGTATTAATCACTTGTTTTGCGACTCGAAAATGACGATCTGCCATTGCTGCTACAAGAGGTTGGTGTGTGACACACAAAACTTGGTGGAATTGACCGAGTTGGTGTAATTTTTCGGCAATTGCTTGGGCAACTCGTCCGGAAACCCCAACATCAATTTCATCAAACACTAATGTTGCTACTGCATCAGCCTGGGAAAAACAAGCTTTCAGTGCTAACAAAAAGCGACTCATTTCACCACCAGAGGCAATTTCTGTTAAAGGTTGTAGCGGTTCTCCTGGGTTGGGACTAAATAAAAAGGTGATTTTATCTGCCCCTGCTATTGTTGGCGAAACCAGAACAATTTCCACTTGGAACTTTACCTTATCCATTGCCAACGGCTTTAATTCTCTTATAAGTTCTGCTTCTAAGGCAGTCGCAGCAGTCCGCCGCAATTGAGTTAATTCCTGACAAGCTTCAGTAAGTTTTGACAGATATTCTCTTTCTTGCTTTTCCAGGCTTTCTATAGATTGTTCGCTATTATTAAGCTGAGATAATTCTTCATGAATACGTTGGTAAAAAGCTATAGCTTCTGCTAGGGTGGGACCGTACTTTCGGCAAACTTGCTTTAACTCTCGAATTCGCTCTTCTACTTCTTCCAAGCGTTGCGGGTCGGCTTCTAATCCTTCCCCATAGGCATTCACTTGCCGTGCAACTTCTGCTAAAGTTGCTTGAGCATCCCTAATCATGTCTAACAGCGGTTGCAGTTGAGTATCATATTCAACCATGTCGGTTAATGTGACCTCACTATCTCCCAAAAGGTCTGCTGCTGCTGGGGCTTCATTATCATTTTGGTACAAAGCTTGATAGACTTTGTAACTCATTTGCTGCAGTTCAACGACATGGCTGAGGCGTTCCCGCTCTTGTAAAAGCTTATCGAATTCCTCAGGATCGCTCAAGTTAGCAGCTTTTAATTCCTGTACTTGATACGTCAACAAGTCTAACTGTTGTAGCCGTTCTCGTTCTGATGTCCGGCGTTTTTCCAGCATGAGATGGGCTTGTTGATATATACCAAAAGCAGCCGCAACAAGTTGGCGTTGCTTGATTAAGGAGTTACCGCCATAAACATCCAACCAATCGCGAACTTGGGCAGATTGTCCCACTTGTACAGTTTGACCTTGAGCCGTGATTTCC
This sequence comes from Scytonema hofmannii PCC 7110, assembly GCF_000346485.2. NCBI lineage: Bacteria > Bacillati > Cyanobacteriota > Cyanophyceae > Nostocales > Scytonemataceae > Scytonema > Scytonema hofmannii. The sequence goes on along the minus strand of NZ_KQ976354.1, from coordinate 2,532,012 downwards.
ACAAGGCGATCGCGCAGCCCGGACATGACTTGCCGATTCACCAACACTCCATTAACCCGCGAACGACTGCGGATATTACTGGTGGTTTCCGTAATTTCTCTACTAAGAATGATGGAGTTTTCATCAATTGAATCTATTTCCTGTTCGCTCAGCCAAGCGGCTAATGCAGAGTTAGAGGTAAAGGTCGCTTCTACCATTGACCGAGTTGTGCCAGTACGAATGACACGGCTGGAGACTTTGCCACCGAGGACGGCATCAATCGCATCTAAGATGATGGATTTGCCTGCGCCGGTTTCACCTGTCAATACATTGAGTCCAGCGCCAAATTCCAATTCCAGTTGGTCAATGAGAGCAAAGTTTTCTATTCGCAGAGAGAGCAACATCTAGTTAAATTCTCCGTGAGGACAGACGCCGGATATTTCCAATTCAAGAGACACTAAGAATGACCTGTAAGCGATCGGCTATACCTAATACCATTGAACAAAAACCCCTTGAGTCTACCTAACCTAGTTTAATTTGAGTTTCACAAAGATTGGTGGTAAGGATAAACTTTTTTTATCAGTGACCAGTAGTCAGTGACCAGTGACCAGTGACCAATAACTGATTTATTGCGTAACATATTGTTACAATAATTAACATATTAATTCCGATGCAGTGGTAAGCCCATGAATGCCAAGACAGATTCCTATAATTCTCAACCAAATAAAGACCCTTCTAAGATTATCTCGGTGATAGAAGTGTCTGTGAACGATCGCCATGCAGGTAAAATTAGCCAAAACGAACTGTCTGCTACACAATCAGTTTTGAGAAATGTGGTGGTCGATAAGGGGGACAGCTTACCATATAAAAGCGATCGCGTGCCTTTAGGTAGGAAACGTGAATCGGAAGAAATACGCTACGATGCCAGGGAGATTGCGGCAAACTATCAGCAAACGCCCTTAAAAGTTTTGCGTCGTGTATTTGCAGTTTTAGTCCCAACTCTGTCATTTGCTTTTGGGGTATGGTGGGATAGCAAACGAGGGGTTGTTGTCAAAAATGACCAACGCCGAGCGATTCACTTGCGAAAACTGCTAACAAATCTTGGACCAGCATACATTAAAATTGGACAAGCTTTATCCACCAGACCAGATTTAGTGCCTCCTGTCTATTTGGAAGAACTCGCTCAATTACAGGATAAGCTACCACCTTTTCCCAATGAAATAGCTTATAAATTTATTGAAGAAGAACTCGGTTTACCTCCAGAAGAAATTTATCTCGATATCTCAAGCGATCCCATAGCAGCAGCTTCCTTGGGTCAAGTTTACAAAGGTAGACTCAATACGGGTGAAGAAGTCGCTATTAAAGTTCAACGTCCAGACTTACGAGAACGCATTACTATTGACTTATATATTCTCCGCAAAATTGCTGTTTGGGGGCAGAAAAAAGTTAAACGAGTCCGGAGCGATCTTGCAGGTATTCTTGATGAATTAGGGACTCGCATTTTTGAGGAGATGGACTATATTCATGAGGGAGAAAATGCGGAGAGATTTTTCCAACTTTACGGTCATCTAAAAGATGTTTATGTTCCCAAAATATATTGGGAATACACAAATCGTCGTGTTTTGACCATGGAGTGGATTAATGGTATTAAATTAACTCAAACCGAAGAAATCCGCTCAACAGGAATCAACGCTCGTTATTTAATAGAAGTGGGCGTACAATGTTCCTTGCGTCAGTTACTCGAACACGGATTTTTCCACGCCGATCCCCATCCTGGAAATTTATTGGCAACTCTAGATGGCAAATTAGCTTATTTAGATTTTGGGATGATGAGCGAAATTCAGCCGCAGCAACGCTATGGTTTACTCGAAGCGATCGTTCACGTCGTCAATCGCGATTTTGAGGCTTTGGTACAAGATTATGTCAAGTTAGATTTCTTATCACCGGATACGAATTTAGCACCGATTGTTCCAGCTTTTGCTAAAGTGTTTGCCGATGCTCAAGGCGCTAGCGTCGCTCAGTTAAACATCAAAAGTATCACCGATGACCTTTCAACTTTGATGTATGAATATCCCTTCCGCGTACCACCATATTACGCTTTAATTATTCGTTCTTTGGTGACTTTGGAAGGAATTGCTATTTATATAGATCCTAACTTCAAAGTTTTGAGTGAAGCATATCCCTATGTTGCTAAACGTCTATTAACCGATCCAGCACCTGCATTAAGAGCATCTTTGCAAGATTTGTTATTTAAAGAAGGTAGATTTCGTTGGAATCGGTTAGAAAATTTATTACGCAATGCTCGCAATAATGAAGATTATGATTTCAACTTAGTTCTGAATCAAGGAATAGACTTTTTATCTTCCGAACGTGGCGCTTTTATTCGCGACAAGTTAGTTGATGAATTGCTCAAAGGGGTGAATGCAGCGACTACAAATGTTTTGCATAACTTTACATATTTACTACGAGAAAGAGTAGGAATTGCAGCAATTAATGAAACCCCCAGTGCGACAATTGAGCAACAAGAAACCTTGGATCATATCAAGCGTATCTTAAATATTCTTCAAGAAACTCGCGGATTCGACCCCATGCAACTTGCACCCCAACTTGCTCAGTTGTTATTCAATCCGGGCGTGCAACTTTTGGGTCAACAAATAGCCAACCAGCTAGCACAAAAAGCGATCGCACGGTTAATTCGGCAATTGTTAGCGTCGGAAGAACCAGCAGAAGTTGTTGCTCGTGAAGGTGGTGCGATCGGTCAACCGACTAGGTTGTCTTTACCACCTGCTAATGTGTAGCTAGAGTATTAAGCTAAAACACATTTAGTTTGGAAGAACAATTTTTTACAACTCTTGTGGGATGGGCGTCTCGCCCGTCCTAAATTATGGAAAAGGAAGAAATAACTAACCGCAGATGAACGCGGATGGACGCGGATAAATTTGTACCTCAACAGACTAGAAAACGCTATAACGGACTAAAACTTATTCATAGAACCTTGCAAATAGTAAAAGGAAATATCGGATTTTTTAGGTATTTATATTGTTAGAAAAAAGATCCTGAATTTTTTTTTGTATCTCAGGGTCGAGCATTTCAGATTGTTTGACGAGATTTAAACTTCTAGTGATTTTAGCAACTTCTACCAAAGATTCGTCAACATGATAGCTCTTATGTTCAATCAACCATATAAGAAGCTCAAAGAGATGCCAAACAGATTGCGCCCCTCCGTAGACAGCAGGGGGGCGATTTGAAATGCTGTTCGATAGTAACTTTTGAACATTTTGTCGAGAGCATCCCAGGAGGTTTGCTACATCAGTCACACCAACAAAATCGGGTGAAGCCTCGACAACCTCCGCTTGCGGGATAGCTTTTCTTACATCTTTTATTGCGCTCGACATTGCATCATACGCTGATGGTGCTTCACGGATAAAATCAAGCGCAATAAGCCCCTTTATTCCAGTGCCGATAATGGCATCATCACAACCTGATTCATAGAGGGCATCGACGTACATACCAGTATCAATCGTAGGATCGGGGAGTCTGAATTTTAAAGTAAATTCATATTCTCGCATTTGATCTTACCCTCTCCTAAAAGTAGTCATTAGTCTTCTTCTTCTTGTTGATAAATACACTTATCTACTACTCGACGAATCTGTTTTGCATGGTTGGTGGGGTGTTTATTTGCCATTACCTAAAACACATATACGATCTTAATTCCTACAGAGTGAGTTGTCAACTGACAACTCACTCTGACCGTTTTCCTTAAAGATTACCACTCAAATCAGGAAACAAATAAAAAGCGTCCACAATGCACTGTAGACAGGGATTTCAAAATTGTAGAGAAAGATATGCACAAAAAGCGATCGCACGGTTAATTCGGCAATTGTTGGCATCGGAAGAACCAGCAGAAGTTGTTACTCGTGAAGGTGGTGCGATCGGTCAACCAACTAGGTTGTCTTTACCATCTGCTAATTTGTAGCTAGAGTATTAGTACGTTCATCTTACTCCTACTCTCTTTGCGCTCTTTGCGTCTTCGTGGTTAAAAAATGTTTTTGAACCGCAAAGACACGAAGAGCACGAAGGTAAAATATCAAGAATTGGGTGTAGTTTATGAGTTATCGCAATATTATTACAATTGAGCCTGGTAAGCGGGGTGGTAAGCCCTGTATTCGAGGAATGCGTATCACTGTATACGATGTTTTGGGCTGGTTAGCAGCTGGAATGTCCCACGCAGAAATTTTAGACGATTTCCCAGAGTTGACGGAGGAAGATATTAGAGCAAGTCTTGAATTTGCTGCTGACCGAGAACACCGTTTGATTGCAGTAGTAGGTAATGCTTGAGGCTACAATTTTAAGATGGATAACAAACACAGTAATTATGTCTGAGCAAAGTATATTAGCTAAAAAATCTCTGAGTCATACAGAAAATACAGTTCCAGAAGTATCAATAAGAGAGATACTGCAAGAACTTCAACAAACACCCAAAGAACACTGGGGTAATTTACTTCAAATCATGCGTTTATTTCGTGAAAGCGTAACTTTGACATCTGAAGTTTCAAATACTTCTGAAGAAAAAATTCAGGAAACTGATAAACTTACTCAACAGCATGAAGCCTTGAGTAAGTTAACTCAGGAATGGATTGATGAAGGAGATGAACAAGAACAAACAGAAACTTGGGAATATCTCCGCCAAGCACTTGATGAAGACTCCTCTCTTTCCTCTGCGTTCTCTGCGCCTCTGCGGTAAAAAAATTTATTGAACCACAGAGACGCAGAGAGCGCAGAGAGAAGAGTAGAGGTTTTTAAGCAGCTTGCTGGGTGACCCATTCTTCAAATAATCGAGAGCCAATTTCATAATACTCATCATCTAACTGTTGAATGACCCCAGTTCCTGCAATTACTTCTAACGCATCTGTAACTTTGATTCGACTTAAACTAGTAGACTGTGACAAAGTTTTAGAATTTCCTTTTCGGTTTTGAACTAGGGCATAATAAACTTTTCGTTCGGTTTCTCCAAAGCAACCGGAATATTCTTCTGCATTCCACCATGCTGAAAAGTCGTTATCATGATGTTGTAATAATTTATCTATAAAATTAGTGCGTGTTTCTCTTTGGAGATCGCCATCAAAAATAATGTTTAGTGCTTGTTGTATTAAATATGGATGGCATCCCGACCATTCTATAATAGAATTTATTCTTTCTTCTGTTAAAGAAATCTGTTCCTGTTCTATCCGATCGCCTATCAATGTTTTGGCTTGTTCTTCACTTAAGGAAGTCAACCATTCAATTTCTGCTATGTTTAACAGGGGTGAACCCAATACTGCTCGGTTAAGGGAAAGTGAAGCCTAAAATTCCGAAGAAACTGTTCTCGTTTTATTTACGAGAACAAAAATGAGAGAAATTTGTATAAATGAACCCACAAGAGATGAGCAAGTATCTCTCAAGAATGTTTATATTTAATTGAAAAAATCTCTAAACCTTGTCCCTTTTAATTTTCTATCTAGTTCAACTATCTTCTACTACTAGATGATGTCAACTAGCGGTTGTAAAAATTGTAAAAGATAGTTGTTGCCGGGGAGTATAATTATTTCTATGACATCGTTTTTTAGTTTTAAATTTAGAACGAGTTTTCTTGATTACCCTCGGATTAGTTCTGCCTGAGGTTGGTGGTATTTGTAAGTCTAAGATTTCCCAGATTAACCAGCTAAAATATATATTCATATTCTCAAGAGAATGATTAACTTGCTGTTGAAACTGAGGAATAGCACGTCTGACAACTCTTAGAGAACTGGTAAAACTTAAACTTAGGGGAGATATTCCCTTGATTGCTGCACTTTGAAACATTAAATAACGTATACAATAGTGTCCTAGTAACCAACCATAAATTTCTTGGATAACTTCACGAGGATTCTTCGAGCGGATAGGAATTTTACGACCGTTCAGATGGACTTTTAACTCATCCAAGGTGTTCTCAGCTTCCCACCGTTGATGGTATTCTTGGGCTAAGAGCAATGCAGGAAAAGTTGAAATATCCATCAAATCAGTTACTAAACGATACACCTTTTCTACACCCTCAACTTCAATAATATATTCAATGACACGAACAGGTATTTTCGTCGCTCCCTTCTTTCTTGACTTTCCATCAGGAGCAAGCCAACTTAGATAGGAACCATCAGGAAAAGCTTTAACAAACTCAAATTTTACATGAGATGGCACGCGACCAAGAATATGACATTTTTGTTTGATTGCAGCATGAATCATTTTAAATGAGTGCAGTCCTCTGTCCCACATTAACAACATACTCTCCTCAACACTTCTTAATAGCTTTAAAGCTCCTTTTCTCTCTCCAATTCGATATGGACAACAAAATATGTCGATAATTAAATGAGTTCCTGCTTCGACTAAAAAAGTTAACCTAGCTTTGGGAAAAGCCGGATTTGTACCAGGACGAGAACCAGGGTAACCAAATACTTTAGCATTAGTTTCTGTATCAGGAACATCAAAAACTGTGCCATCCAAAGCCATTATTCTCAGTCCACCCAAAAAAGCACCTGGTGTTTTAATTGTTGCTAAAGGTTTTGCAACAATTTCAAATAAACGAGTCATAACAGCAGCACCAATTCGTTGTCTAGCTTCACTTATTGATGAAGATGTTGGTATCTTAAAACGTCTCTTAAAGGGGATTTGCAAAGAATTAAAACCCTGAATGAGATTTTTCAATACATCCACGATTGAATCGGAGGACCAAAAACTCATGGCGATTACTAGAGAGATTACTACGTGTGTAGGAAGTATTCTTTGACGCCGTGCGGTACTACTCGTTGTTGTAATCGCTGCCATAATCGACTCGGTAGGGATGATCTGGTTAAGAGCCAGCAGTAATTGTGCCCGATTTAGGATTTGATTGTTGAATTCAAAGTTAACTAGCATCATTAGCACTCAGTTTTGAAGTGAAATTTCGTATAAGATAATATTGATTAAAACACTTTTTGTTCTCGTAATCTATTCGAGAACTCTATCTTTCCCCAATTCCAATTGATGCCTACGAAAACTGACGATATTATTGCCAGAGCCGAACTCTTACAGCAAGCGATCGCTACTCTACAACTACAAATTCAACAAATTCAAGCTTCAGGAGAAGTTGCACCCGAAGGTTGTTGTGTCCTGCGCTACCAGGCACGCGGTCAAAAAGGAACTTACTGGTACTATAAGTTGCACGCTCAAATGCCGATTTTCCCTACGCAAACTCCTAATAAATTAAGTAAATATAAGCATTTGGGGAAAGCTGGAAGCCCCGCTCATATTGATGCTGTTATGCAAGTTACACGAAGAATGCAAATCGACACCTTAAAAAATACGATTCATTCTCTCAGACAAAACTGGATAGATTTGTACGAAAGTCTCAAAGACAAAAAATAACCTTGCCCATCCGCTTTCAGTTATCGTTTTTAATACGCGAACACATTTGACACTGTTTTACCCTTTATTTCCCTTAACCGAGCAGTATTGGGGGTGAACCGACTCGTTGTTGGTACTCTTTTAAATCTCGATAACCTGATAGCAAAAGCCCTAAAAAAGGTTTGATGGCTGTGTCTGTATCTTTTAATCCTCGCAGGTAAGACCAAGCGTCACTTGCCCAATTTTGGCGTACAATGAACTCAGATCCGTCTATGAGAAAGCAGACGCCTTGAAAATTTGATTTGCGAAGTTCTTCTATGGTTTTTAAAAACGCTATTCGGAAGCTATCATTATTTAAGCGGCGTTCACGATCGGGATTGTCAATGTTTAATTTAATATTTAATTGCTGAAGGAAGCTGAAGGTGACTTCGCCTCCCTTGACTCTACCAAGAAATTCGCGATACATCTGTCGCGTACCAGCGAGAGGAACTTCTTTCCAGCGTTCTATGGCTTCCCGGAGTCTGGCTATCAGTAAGTAACGAAGATTATCTAAGTCTTTGGGTTGTTCTAATTGTAGGTTGAGTAGTACGGGAAATGCTCGCCGTGATGTACTTGTATTTGGATTGAGTAAATTCCATTCTACAGCACGTAAAGCACTCGTCTTACCCAAGCGTCTTCCTCCCAGGAGTATCCGTACTTGGAAGGGTGACTTGAGCATGGTATCAAGTAAGTCATTGCGTCCAAAAAAGTGGGAAGGATCGGTAATTGCGACTCGATAATTGTCAAATGGGCGTTCTCCTAGAGAATCTTGCATTGTTCAATTTCCTCTTCTGTCATCTGCATTTGAATCCACCTTGATAGGAGGGGAATCCGGATTTGGTAGATATCCTGATGTTCTATTTCCTCTTGATACAACAATCCAACATTTGTCAGCCAATGACAAGCGTCTGAACATTGGTTGGTTGTAAAATTAGCACTGAGTTGGTTGAGTAATGCTTGTTCGGTTATGCCCTGTCTGTCGAGTTCGTTGCAAGCTATGATTTTAAGGACTGCGATCGCAACTTGAAAGTCTCGTTTTTCTAAATCTTCCCAAATACTTTTTTCTACGTAGTTTTTCAACTCGCCTTTACGACTCAAGGCTTTGTCTAAATAACGACCTACTACTTCCCATTCCACCAGTCCACTTCCGTTTTGCTTGATTTTTTCCGTTAAGAAACGAGCAAGTTGCCGAGAAACAAATGGGTGACCGCCACTTTGCCCATGAATTTGTCTGAGAGTTTCTTCATCAAATTCTAATCCCATTAATTTGCCAATATTTGTCAGCATATCTTGGGTTTCTTCTTGGGAAAAAGGCGGCAAAAATATTTCTTTGAAGAAGCTAAAAACAGGATTTGTTGACACTCCTTCTTGGTTCCACGTATTCATCCGATTGCAATCTGGATGCACGTCAGCCACGAGCAGCGACAATTGGCGTTGTTCTTGGTTTAACACTCGTAGCGCTCCAAAACAAGCATTAAATTCTTCGGCTTTTTCCCAGTGGTCTTCTGGGGTTGGAATAATTCGCTCTACTTCATCTAAAAAGCAAAAAATGGGTAATTTATATTTGTTATTTTTCTCAATAGCACGAGCAAGTTCGCTGAATCTTTGAATAAATTCTGCTGTTAATTCTGCGGCAAGTTTTTCGTGAGAAAATGGTTCAAACTGTGGAAGTTGGATATCAGTTTCTAGTGCAGATAATCGCTGAAGGATATCATTAAATAAAGCAGCACCGTAACGAGAACCGCCATATCTTTGTAAGTCTATATGCACAACGGGATGTTCCCGTAACAAGAAGCTTAACTGGAGAAGTACAGAAGTTTTACCAGACTTACGCAATCCAAATAAGCCAATCCCTTGATATCTGAGAAGTTCTTCTCCCAGTCGCTGCAGTATCTCAGTTCGACCAAAGAAAGAAAACGTGTCACTGATGGCGTTTTTGTCATCAAAGAAGTCAGCACGTTGCAAGTAGCGATCGACATATTCTTCCAACAATCCCACACAGTCAAATTTATTTGATAATGTAGTTTCTATCGATGTCAGAGGAATGGGGATTAAAACAAAGCGATCGCGCAACCGTACCTTAGCCATTTCCATTCTAGCTGTTGTATCTGGTGGAAACTTGTATATTAGCAGACCAACTCTTTCTACAGGTTCCCGGTCTAACTTTTTGGAAAATTCAACAATTTGAACCACATCCCGGTCATTTGGTGTATCAACAGCCACTAAGACTGGTAAAGGCGTATAAGTACCGAGACTACCTTCAATAGTTTCAACAGTCAAGTAAAGTTCCCTTTCACGTATAATCTTCCCACCAATCAGTTCTAGAAACTGCGTTACCCAATCTAAAAATTGCGCTTTTTGTTCCTGCTGTCGTAACACCTGCTTGAAAGTAACTTCTTGTGCTCCTTGCGACCAGCGTAACTGTATCAGTTGTACAAATGTATCCGTGACTGTATGGTCTTTGGTGTTAGCAGCATATAAGATAAACTTTTCCCGTAGTTCCAAAGCAGCATTTAAAGGGAGTAAACCAGCCAACAAAAAGTAGACACCGCGAAAACGGGGATCGCCCATGTGGTCAGTCACCCGTGCTTTTGCTTCTTCACTATCCTCAAGAAAGTTTTGCACCAGGAAAAAGTCCATGATTTTATCGTGGCGGAAATACCATTCCTTCCTGGCTTCACCGTTGGTATCTTCCCACTGACGGCTGACAACCATTTTGTATTTCTCATCTTCCATACTTTCAATTTCTTGGTGGAAAATGTCTTCAGGAAGCGCTTTTTCATCTTGAAGCTGCATTTGATAAACAGCGAAGGAGAATTTCTTGAGAGGAAATTCATGTTTCCACTTTTGCTGATATTCCTCCGCTATTTGATTGTATTGCTGTTGTTGCAAGCGAAACAAATCAGGTGGTTTCCCTTGGGAAAGCATGAGGGCTACCAAAGTAAGATCCATTGGATTGGAAAGAATCCGGTATGCTGCTTTTAACTCTTCCGACGGTTGCTGTTCGTTTAAAGTTTGTGATAAATAGTACTGACATACTTGCTCGTATTTAGCACCTTGAACTGAAGCATCTTGAGGAAAGCGTTGTTTGCGGGATAACAGAAACTTTTCAATTTGTTGTGGCTTAAGGGGCTGCAATTCATGGACAACAGCCATAGAGGGCGGTATCCATTCCAAGGGTTGAGTTGTCATAATAATGTTACCCCGAAAATAGCTTTCCACAAATTGCCCGATTTTAGCACGGGTGTCTGCCGTTACTTCGTTCAAACCATCAATACAGATGTCAATTGCACCATTTTGTATTAGGTTTTTGAGAAAATTTGTATTTTGTACTTGCCCTTGTAGCTTTGCCTGAATTGCTTCTACGACACCCCTATCGCACTTTCGCGCAGGAAGATAAGCAACAATTCTTTGGGAGTTTTTCACCAAATGTCGCAGAAACATCGACTTACCCAATCCAGAATCACCTTGTAAAATAATTTGCCCTTTGAGACTGGGGATAACTTCCGTAATTGCTTTGTTTTCCTCCAAACCGCGAACCCTAACCATTGTATCTGGGAAGTAAGCTTGGTCGTCAAAATTATTTAAACTTGCATCTGCTAGTAGAAAAGATTTGAAAGGCTCAAAGAGTCTTTGTCGTAGAAAGGGAATGACAGCGAGGAGAAAGCCAATGTAGCCCAGACCGAAAATGAGTCTTAGCCAAGGATTCCAGAATAAGGTTGATAGGATTTGAGGAAATTTAGGGTAAGTAATAATGAGGATTAGCCAAATAGCAAAGTGAATAAGGAGAATTTTGGTGAAGAGGAAAAACCACTTCCAAAATTCTAATTGATTGATGACTGAGAGTACCGTATCAGCTTCGTTAAATGAGGCATTTTTGAGATTGTTGTAGTGAGATTGAAGTAAGTTAATGTCTTGCCATTGCCAAGTCACCTTTTTGGTAACTGCGGCAATTTGTCTTGCTAAATCTGATTGTAATCGCTCCAATTCCTGGCTGCTATTCCAAGCTTTAAGAAGGATTTCCAGTGTTTTTCTACTTTCATTGTGTGTCAATTTATCAGGTGTTTCTTTCGGGTAGCCAAGCCATTTCACCAAAGTTTTTACCTCTTCAGTGCCTCCTCCAAGAAAATAAGTGAAAAATCGCCAAGATTCAAAGTCGCTCTGTTCTGAGATTGAAGACGAAAACTTTCCTTGATTTGGCTCATAAACATAATTGAGAATAACAAAAACCTCTTCCAACTCCAGTCGTCTTATGTTGCCCAATGCTCTTGCCGCAGAGCGACGAACATCGGCGTCAACCTTTTCATCCTTGAGGATTTTAACGAGGTCTGGAATGTATTTTGCTGCCGATGGGCCCAAGTTGCCCAATGCTCTTGCCGCTTCGCCACGAACGTTGGCGTCTACCTTTTCATCGTTAAGGATTTTGAGGATGTCTGGAATGTATTTTGCTGCCGATGGGCCCAAGTTGCCCAATGCTCTTGCCGCTTCGCCACGAACGTCGGCGTCTACCTTTTTATCATTGAGAAACTTGAGGATGTCTGGAGTGTATTTTGCTGCTGATGCTCCCAAGTTGCCCAATGCAGTAGCCGCCGAGGCTCGAATATAGGTGTCAACCTTTTCATCGTTGAGGATTTTGACGAGGTCTGGAACATATTTAATCGCCGATGGTCTCAAGTTACCCAATGCAGTAGCCGCAAAGCCCCGAACGTGGGCGTCAACCTTTTCATCGTTGAGGATTTTGACGAGGTCTGGAACATATTTAGCCGCCGATGGTCTCAAGTTGCCTAATGCTCTTGCCGTAGAGCCCCGAACGTAGGCGTCAACCTTTTCATCGTTGAGGAACTTGAGGATGTCTGGAATGTATTTTGCTGCTGATACTCCCAAGTTGCCCAATGCAGTAGCCGCAGAAACCCGAACGTTGGCATCTACCTTTTCATCGTTGAGGAACTTGAGGATGTCTGGAATGTATTTAACCGCCGATGGTCCCAAGTTGCCCAATACTCTAGCCGCTTTGCCACGAACGTCAGCGTTAATCTTTGCATCTTTGAGGAACTTGAGGATATCTGGAATGTATTTAGCCGCTGATGGTCCCAAGTTGCTCAATACTCTAGCCGCTTTGCCACGAACGTCGGTGTTAACCTTTGTATCTTTGAGGATTTTGACGTAATCTGGAATGTATTTTGCCCATGATAATCCCAAGTTGCCCAATGCAGTAGCCGCCGAGGCCCGAACGTTGGCGTCTACTTTTTCATCGTTGAGAAACTTGAGGATGTCTGGAATGTATTTAGCCGCTGATGGTCTCAAGCTGCCCAATGCACTAGTCGCTTTGCCACGAACGTTGGCGTCTACCTTTTCATCGTTGAGGATAGTAGCAGCTTTCTCAGCAATACTCTCTTGTTTATTGCCTAAAGAACTTTGATCATATTCTGCTAATTTATTCAGTGCATATTCTTTTACCTTGTCATGACCATCATCAAGGGCAGCCATAATGCCGTCAATCTGCCAAGGTTCTAGCTTCGGTTTTTTGGCTTCTTTGGCATTTACCCAAGAGAGGGAGAAGAATAAAGTCAGGACGAAGGCTAAAAGATAAAGGATAAAGGGGGAGGGCTTACCAGTTTTGCTGCGGCTGTTGGGCATAATTTGGAGACGGAATAAAGGAATCTGAGATGAAACTGAGGCGAGTCGTTGTCTCCAAAGAGGTGAAGCCATACCTATAAGTTCTATGTACCGCAATATAACTCTTAGTTTAACGGTTTAACTTTAAATCGCTCCAAATGGTCTTTAAACCTGGTTCTCCGTCACTTTTGCGCCCTAAAAAACCACCAAGACTAGCAATCATTCTCACAGCCTCAGCCAGGGAGGGTGGTGTTTGAGGTGGATAAGGATTTTGCGAAATAGTCACACATGCGGGTTTGCCATTCATAGGTTTCTAAAACTGTATCGCACGGAGTCTGCGGATGCATCCGCGCTTCATAAGTAAGCCAGAGTAAACGCCATGCCACAATTGAAAAAGTTGCTAGTGCCATGTGGATGCGACGTCCAGTTTCTAACTGTAATTTTTCAATTCCACAGCCACTCTTTAATGCATAGTGGTAACACAGTTTTGCAATTGTTAAGAAAGATGCGGGTAATGGATAGGGGGGGAAATTGGATTTCTAGTTCCTCCCCTTAAAAACTACGGTGTACACAAAAATTACTCCCTTCTTACTATAAGACTACCGAACATATGTTCCTCTTTCTTCGCGCTCTTTGCGTCTTTGCGGTTCATTTAGATAAATACTCCCTTTCCGCCATAAGATTACCGATCTTCTTCTCCTCTTTTCTCTGTGTTCTCTGCGCCTCTGCGGTTCATTTAATTAGGTAATCTTCTAGCAGGATAGGAGTAATCTTTGAGTGGGAAGGGAGTAGCTTTACCCCCCTTAATCCTCATGCGTGAAAGGGGGAAATTGGATTCCTAGCTCCCTTCCCTTTCCAAGGTTTTACGATCAATCATTCGTGTAAAGAAGTATCAAGAGAAATCAAATTTATATAGCGGTTTTCACTTGAATAAAGTACAGATTTATCCGCGTTCATCTGCGTTCATCTGCGGTTCCTTAATTATTTAATATATTGCCCACCATTGAAAACCTCTGGGACTTATGCAACTTCAACGGTATTTCGAGAATTTGTAAATGTTGGGTTTCGTTCCTCAACCCAACCTACCAGGGGGATCGAATCTCTAAAAATTCTAATTAAAAACTACCCGATCGCGTCCCCTTCTTTTTGCTTGAATCAGCGCTCTTTCCGCAGTCACTAACAAAGTATGAGGATCTGTTTGTGCTTCTGGAATCAAGCTAGCAACACCCAAACTGACAGTTAAAACCTCAGCAGGAAGTCCACCAATATTAGGATAATCGCAAGGAATTCCCAGTGCTTTCACTTCCTCTCGAATAACTTCAGCAACGTGTAAAGCATTAGCCGCATCTGTTTGAATGAGAATTGCAAATTGCTCGCCTCCATAACGCGCAACTAAAGCCGAATTGCGATCGCTATTTAAATCTTCACTGGGAAAAGATAGTTTTACGCACTTATTAATAACACCAGAAATTTGTCGCAAACAGTCATCACCAGCAGTAATTCCGTATGTCTTATTATAAAATTTAAAGTAGTCAATATCACATAAAATCAGTGACAAAGGAGCGCGTTTGCTCATCGCTTTTTGCCACTCTATTTGAAGGTAAGTATTAAAAGAACGACGGCTAACCAGTTGAGTCAGTTCATCTAAACCAGAGAGAACGCGTAACTGTTGGTTCTCTTTTTCCAATTCTTGCAAACGGGGAGCGCGATCGCTATTCGTGTTGAGTTGCTCTCTAAAATACAAGCGGTACAACTCACATAACGGAGTACAGCGATCGCCCTCTATGCTCACCAACCCCATAGCATATAACTTATACGCCACAGTTGGTTCCAATTGTAGGGGACTTGTAGCAAAAACAACTTCACGAAAAGCATCTCCCAATTGTGGTTTCTCCCGCAGAACCAACAAACATTGCCTGAGATAGTCGTTATAAATTCCTGCTTCCGTAGGTGCTTGTTGCAATAATTGCCCTAAATGGCGTTCCGTCCCCCCCTTACTCACAAGATGATACAACGCCAGCCTCACCAAATATGGGTGTCCCCCCACCATTGCCATCAGTTTATCAGCATCAGAACCGTGACTCCAATCCAACCCGTGGCGATGTGCCAAATCCTGCACTTGCTCTTTTGTGAATTCCCGTAACTTGATAGTCAAACCGATATTAAATGGAGAATGAGTCAAGTTGAGAGGTAACAAAAATTCCATTGAGTAAGCCAGAACAAGACGAAGTTTTTGCCAAACCTCCACCAATTTGGCTTGTTCGTACCAAGAACGCAGTAGAGGGAGAAAATCTTCAGCAATTTCTGGATACTCAAACACCCAATCGACTCCGTTAAACACCAAAACCAGAGGGCTGTTGAGAGAAGGGAGTAAATAGTATTGGAAATAGAGAGAACAACAGACTTTACTCCCCATATCCTCATCCCAATAATCGTTCAGTCTGGGTTCCAAAGCCAACTCCCGGCTAACATTAGCGCAGAACCATCGCAAAAATTTATCAAGATTGGTAAAAACTGCCCTATCCGCCTGCTGAAAATCTAAATGAACCGTGCTATAACCAAGGCTTGCTGCATGAGCAAGAATCCGTAGAATTAGGGAACTTTTTCCCATTTTCTTAGGAGCTTTGATGCAAGTAACACTTCCTGGTTCTGCTATTTCCGCGTAAGCTAGTTCTTCAATTGATGAACGAGGAACGTAGAATTTAGAGTTAAGTGATACCGGACCACTAGGAAATTCTAAGGGAGTGACTTCATCTTTACGGTTGAATTCCCGGAGAACTTGTTGTTGAGTTCTGCTTAAACGGCGAGGCTCTAGAATCTGACGGAAGTTGGATTTGCTGATTGGCTCCTTCCAAAAGTCACTCAGCACTTGCCATAAATGAGCAGCGACTTTTCTAACCCTCTCTTCTCCGTAATGTGCTTCAGCTGCTATACTTGTATAAGTTTTTCCTTCCCAAGAAGAGCGTAACACCAACTCTTGGAGCTCAGAGAGAGAGTTAGGAATGTTTGCCTTTAGTAGTAATACGATTTCATCTATAGTCATTAGTCATTAGACCCGACTTGTGTGTGAGCTTTCCCCAAATTTTTTTCCTGTAAAAGTTTAATTGGTAAGTATTGATTCAAATGTAGCCTCCGTTTTGTAAGATTGGGCAGGTTTATTGTAAAAAAGCTACAAAAAACTATTGACAATTGTGTAAACTTATGAGTTATTTGTCTAGACTAGATTGTAGCTTTTTTAAACTATTCCACACCAAATCTTAAACTGTTTGTTTGTGATTTTATATACTTAGTATTCTGCCATTTTGAAAGAGTAGCAGGATAAAATGTAGCCAATTGTTTCTAAACAACTGTATTTCTGACCAAAAGATAGGTTACATTATTCTGTTTACCTTTTTTCAAATTCAATCGAAATTGTTAACAGGGATTGACATATCTAGTCATGCCAGTTACAGGGGAACTCATCATCTAGGAATATACCAGCACTTTCTATGCATATACCATCAGGGTGCTAAAGCAGCTATTGAGCTACAAGCTATTTTCCTTACCGGACCAGCAGCTATGTATACAAAAGGATCGGCTACTCATCACAGAGAAGCTCTACTTTCATCACGAAGCGCCGAAGCGTTAGCAAAGCAAGAGCAACAGCAGACAAACCAAGCTTTCACAGAACTTTGCCAACGCTCACACACTAGTTTGCACTTGCAAACAGCATTAGCAGCAACTGGCTTGGGTCTGTGGGATTGGAATTTAGTGACTGACAAGACTTACTACGACCCTCAGTGGAAGCATATTTTGGGATATGAAGTAGAAGAAATAGAAAATCACCGCAAATCCTTTGAGAGACTCGTACACCCAGAGGATTTTCCCAAGGTGATGGCGGCGTTAGATGATTATTTGGAAGGTCGCATACCAGTCTACGAAGTCGAATTTAGAATGTTAGCTAAATCGGGAGAGTGGAAGTGGATTTTTGACCGAGGGAGAGTGTTTGAGTGGGATCGATCCGGTCAGCCAGTGCAAATGGTGGGAACACACCAAGACATTACCAGGCAAAAACGTCAAGAACAAGCATTGCAGCAGATAAGAAAACGGGAACGTTTGCTGAATACCATCCGCAAATGCATTTCTTCTCGTTCTCAGCTACAGCCAATACTTGAAACAATAGCGAAGGAAGTACAGCAGTTTTTACCAACAGACCGTACAGTCATTTATCGTTTTCCCTGGGATGAAAACAAGATGATGGCTGTTGAGTCGGTCAACGAGCAAAATCAAGATATTTATGGAGATAAACTTCAAACTAAAGCCAGTTTGGTTTTTCCCATCTCTCTAAGATCGGAAGAGCATCAAAATACCATATCGTCTATTCCCAATCATCACTTGCAAGTCGCCAATCAGGAGAAAGAACTTCTCGGCTACTGTTGCCAAAGCAACTTATGGGGCTTGCTTATGGTTTATAATAGTTCCAGTAACCGTCAGTGGCAGGAATGGGAGGTAGAAACTTTAAGACAAGTGAGTGTTGAAATTGCGATCGCAATTCAGCAATGCCAGTTAATTGAACAAGTCCACCAAGAAATTGCCTCAAGGGTGATTGTCGAAGCTCAAGAACAAAAAACAGCACAGCAACTAAAAGACACTCAAGAGGAATTGAGACATTTCCGAGAGCAGTTATTGCAGAATGAGAAAATCGCTAATCTCGGTAAACTTGTAGTAGATGTAGCTGGGGAGATTTACAATTCCACTAACTTTATAGCTACTTCCTTGCATCCTGTCGGTGAATATGCAGAAGAACTAATTCAACTGCTAGAATTTTACCAACAAAGTCATCCCAAATCCAAAGCAGAAATTGCCTCACAACTTCAACGCTTGGACTTAAACTTTGTGAAAACAGATTTTTTAAAATTGTTATGGTCAGTGCGAGCAAGTTCCGAACGCGTTAAAGAAATTGCCTCTGCCTTGTGGAATTTTTCACGGTTTGAAGACAATCGAATGGTTAAGGCTGACCTACATACAGGGTTGGATTGCGTTCTGAGAATTTTACAACAGCGTTTAAAAGAACGACCCGACAAACCTCGAATACAAATCATTAAAGAATTTGGGGAATTACCGCTCGTAAATTGTTATGCAAGCGAGCTAAATCAGGTATTCATGAATGTATTAAATAATGCTATTGATGCATTAGAAGAAAGGATATACCAAGATAATTCCTTTATTCCCAAGATTTGGATTCGTACAGAAGTTATCAACAGTCATTTATCATTGGTTGGTAACCAGAACAAACAACCATCAAAACAGCGTAAAATTGTTATTCGCATCGCTGATAATGGCAAAGGAATTCTTCCTCACCTGAAAAAGCATATTTTTGAACCCTTCTTTACCACCAAATCAGAAGGCAAAGTAAGAGGACTGGGGTTATCAATCAGCCAACAAATTATAGTTGAGAAACATCAAGGGAAACTGAGGTGTAACTCTCAATTAGGTCAAGGAACAGAGTTTGCGATTGAATTAAGTCATAAGACCACAACTTATGCTGACATTATACAAAGTGCTAGTTTTTAGAATAAGTTATTAGGTTTATAGTCCCTCAGATGAAGATTACCTAATTTATAATGAACCGCAAAGACGCAAAGGACACAAAGGAAGAGGAGAAGAAGATTGGTAATCTTGTAGTTGAGAGGGAGGCGTTAAAATATTTAGGTTTGGTAGCAAGAGAGCAAATTGGAGTGGGGTTTAATCCTGCTCCTTTTTTTTAGTAAGATATTTAAGTTGGTCAGATCCCCGACTTCTTAAAGAAGTCGGGGATCTTGCAGCCCAAAATTCCCTCAATCTAAAATCCAAAATCCAAAATCCAAAATCATGACTCCAACCATTCCCTTTAAACCTGGAAAGCTACCAACTCAAGCAATAGGAGCAAAGATTTTTCATTGGGTTAATATCATCAGCTTATTTATCATGCTCACTAGTGGATTGCAAATTTATAATGCCAATCCCGTATTTGGCGGGCGGGCTGGTTGGCATATTCCCCCTTTATTTACACTGGGAGGTTGGCTAGCAGGGGGTAGACATTGGCATTTTGCTGCCATGTGGTTATTTTCGTTGAATTTGCTGTGGTATGGACTTTATGTTTTAGCCACACGACGCTGGCGACATCGGTTTGTGGGAACTAATGACTTGAAAGCACTACAAAAAAGTAAAAATTCCAAGCGGTTAATCTATGCTTTTCATCGGATTGTTTATACATCTATAATTCCTATCTTGGTTTTGGCTTTATTTACAGGAATAGGAATGTATAAACCCGCTCAATTCTATTGGATTGTAGATATCTTTGGGAGTTGGCAAGCACTAAGAATTGTGCATTTTTCCTCTGTACCGATAGTTATTTTGTTCTCCGTAACTCACTGGTTATTGGGGCGTGAGGCTGGCGGTACAGAGTTAACAGAATCTATGTTTTGGTAAAAGAGTTAGTTGTTATCAACTACAATCACCAACCACTAACCACTAATCCATCCTTATGAATATAATTCGCGTAAATCGCCCTCAACTAACCCGCCGTCAATTTCTTAACATTTCGGGAATTTCCAGTATTGGCTTTCTACTGAGTGGATGCGGTACACCCTTGTTTGAAGATGTTGTAGGAAAACTTTCCGAACCCCTGAATCAAAAGGTGGAAGCCTTACTATTGAATCCACAAAAGCCCATTCCAGAATTTGCTCCTAGCGAAATTCAACCAGAAGGATTGTTAGTAAATAGCTTTAGGTATAATCCAATTATTGATCGGACAAAATACCGTTTAATTGTTGATGGTGAGGTAAACAATCCCCTCAATCTTAGCATGGCTGACATTCAAGCTTTACCTTTAACATCTATGATTATTCGCCATGTTTGTGTAGAAGGTTGGGCTGCGATCGTACAATGGGCGGGTGTGCGTTTGCAAGAGATTATTGCTCTTGCCCAACCTCAGTCAAATGTTCGCTATGTTTACTTTAAATCAGCCGATGGCTACTATTCAAGTTGGGATATTGCTTCAGCCTCACATCCCCAAACATTGTTAGCTTATCAAAAGAATGGTGAAACATTACCAGTGGAGAATGGCGCACCTTTACGTTTGGCTTCTCCAGTGAAACTTGGATACAAGCAAAGTAAGTGGGTGACACAAGTTACACTGGTTAGTCAATTATCGCTTTTTAAGGGATATTGGGAAGACCAAGGTTATGAATGGTTTGCAGGATTGTAGATTATAAGTTTTCATGTACATAACGACTCAGAAAGAAGAATTTAGCTATGCTTATATCAATGCAGTAGCATCTGCAGCAGGTTATTCATTCCAGATAGCACCTAGACCTTTGGATTTAGTTGGAGTTGACATCACCATTACAGGATTAGTTTCCCCAGATTCCCGGCGTCGTACTCGTCTTGATTTACAAGTGAAATGTACTTCAAGAGATTTACTAGGCAGTGACTCTATTAGATATCCTTTAGATATAAAAAATTACGATGAATTGAGAAATGATAATCCTGACGATGACCCCCTTATCTTGGTCGTTGTTTTAGTTCCTGATAATGTAGATGATTGGTTACATCAGTCTGAAGACAAACTTTGCTTAAAACATTGTGCTTATTGGATGTCCCTGTATGGTCAACCACAAAGTGAAAATCAAACCACTGTCACTGTCTATCTACCCCGTCAAAACGTATTTAGTGTAGACACTTTAAAAAATCTGATGCAACGCACTGCCTCTGGAGAACGTATATGATGATAGTAACCGTGCGCGACCCTGGAATTCTCTCTAATTTAGATCCACAGCAATTAACAACCTACCTTCAAGCAAACGGATGGAATCAAGAAAGACAAATTGGCAATTCGGAATCAGTTTGGTACAAAACGACGGATTCTGGTGAAGAATTTGATATTACCCTACCTCTGAATCCCACGATTCGGTCTTACGCTTTGCGGATGTCTGAAATATTGGAAACTTTAGAGAAAGCCTCTGGGCATTCTCAGCTAGATATTTTAAGCGATCTGATTACGCAACTTCTAAACACTCAAGTTCAAGGCATAGTGATTCAACTGGAGGAGGGGAACTATGGAGGTAATATAACAATAATGGGCTTTGTCGTAGGTAAACTTCGTCAAATCCATATTCGGCTAAGTGAATCAGAGCGCAGTCTGGCTATTAAAGCTTACCAAGAACGTCTGCCAGTCGCGTGTACTGGAGATTTAATTAAAGATGGTAGTTATTTTGTACTGAAAAATCAGCACGATTTTACCGTTATCAAGGGGTAAAGCTTTTACCGTTTCCACAGGCTTAAGCTTTAGGCCATAACTTTGGCTAAGGCTAAACGAGCGTGTCATCTTACACTACACATTACACTGGCAACTTGATACATAATTTGTTATTTCAAGGATTCCGCTGCGATCGCTGTCATTGTTTCCTAGTCTTCTTGTCTCAGCAACATCACTCTTCATCAAACAATAAATCCAAAAGATGCTGGTGTTGGTGCAACACCAGGTGATAATCGAGAGAATATCAAAATAGCCACGTTAGCACATGTAGACTATGTGCTAATTGCCACAAATATTTTTCGATTTTTTGGCTTTTTATCACCAGAAGATAGTTTTGCCAAATATGATGGCAAAGTTCTTGTAAAGACCGATGTTGGCGATCGCATTGAAGTGCCATTAACCTCTGAAGAAGTTGGAAAATGGTGTGTTATTGCAAAGATAGACAATACTAACCCAACAACGTCAAAAGTTGTAAATATCAATAAGGTTCAAAAGCAAGAACCAAGCATAAATAATTTTTGAAGCAAACAGCTACTGAATCAAGTCGCTAAATAAAACTGACTACCCTGGATATATTCGGTATAAATTTACATGGCAATCAACCTACAAAAAGGACAACGTATTTCACTTTCTAAAGAAGCACCAGGACTAACAAAGCAGACCGACTCGCAAGTTGAAAACTCCCATTTGGGAACGTATAGACTTGACTAGACCGCCAAAACCACGATGTCAGGGATGCCATTCACGCATCCAGACTCAGTGGGAGTTTTGTCCTTCCTGCGGACAAACTCTTATAGAAAAAGATAACGAATTTCGCCGTTGCATCTGGGTAGATATATCTGGAATGGAGGTAGAAGACGAGAACAGAGAAACAATCACTGCTATTCTTATTGATGCTTTTTCCAAGCTTTACGGTGCATTTAGAAGCGTCAAAGTATTTTTAACCTCAGATCCACCCAATCCTAAAGAATGGGTAGACGGTTTTACTCACGTCCATGTATTTGCTGACAACCAAGTAGTTGATTATTTAGGAGTGGCTACTTTTAAACTTGGTATGGTTACAGACCTTGCTATTGTCCGCATTGACCAAGTCTTTAACGCTTCTTACAACGCTAGTCTTAACATCAATCAATTGTCTAACTTAATTGCTAATACCATCGCCCATGAAATTGGCCATACATTGGGGTTAGATCACTCTGCACTACCCACGGATGTTATGCATGATGGACTCGATCATATGATTCATAGCTTAATGCCTCCATCATTTCACGCTTCGCAAATCAACTCCATGAACAATACCATTCGCAAATACGCGACCCTTAAAAGTCCCTTAAAACCTATCAAAGATAGCTAAATTTAGAGTTTAAAGGTTCTTTACCGCTATAAAATTACCTATTTTCTCTATTTATCTGCCCTCTGCGTTCTCTGTGTCTGGTGCGGTTATTTAATTAATTATTCTTTATATAAATCTTGACCATACTGGCAATATT
This sequence comes from Scytonema hofmannii PCC 7110, assembly GCF_000346485.2. NCBI lineage: Bacteria > Bacillati > Cyanobacteriota > Cyanophyceae > Nostocales > Scytonemataceae > Scytonema > Scytonema hofmannii. The sequence continues at coordinate 2,509,215 of NZ_KQ976354.1, read as the reverse complement.
GATTGTTTACTACTATTGCACTGAGTGTGTCAAGTTTGATTTACTTAAGTTTAATCTCTTTTGCTGTTTATTCTTTTTAAAAACCAAATATGAACTTTTTTGATAAATTAAATGAAGCAATTGTACAAAATCAAAGTATCCTTTTTGTCGGACTCGACCCCAACCCAGAAATGATGCCTGTTGGATACAAATCCCAAGATATCATGCCTCGCTTGTGGGATTGGTTGCAATTCATCATTTCCGAAACAGCCGATAAAGTTTGCGCGTATAAACCAACACTGGGATTTTATGAAGCTTTAGGTATTCCAGGCTTAGAACTGCTGCACAAAACCCTAGCAGCTATTCCTTCCCATATTCCAATTATTTTAGATGCCAAACACAGCGATTTAAACACAAGTACCCTCTTTGCCCATACTGTGTTTACAGAATGGAATGTTGATGCCATCACTTTGAGTTCTTATGCAGGACAAGACCATGTTGCACCGTTTTTAGTTTATCCAGATAAAGCTGTTTTTATTTTATGCTGTACTTCCAATCCTACTGCTATAAAGTTACAGCATTATCCTACAGATGAATCACCTTTTTATTTACAAATAGTTAAAGAATCTAGAACTTGGGGAACCCCAGAACAATTAGGTTTGGAAGTGGGAACAACAAAGTCTGAAGTGATAGCACGGATTCGTGCAGATGCTCCCGAACGTATTATTATGACTCGTAGTATCTGGGCAGAAGGAAACAACATTAATCAAATTTTAGCAGCAGGTTTAAACAAAAATGGCGATGGTCTGTTAATTCCCGTACCCCAAGATATGTTGTCACGGGAAGATTTATCCAAGCAAGTCCTGTCTTTACAAGAAGAAATCAATCGAGCAAAAACAGAAATTAACCTTGATGCTTCGAGTTGTTCTGTCTGGTTACCTAACATTTGTTTGCTCAATCAACATCCCCTACAAGATTTGATTTTGCAACTTTACGACATTGGCTGCGTTATGTTTGGCAACTACGTGCAAGCTTCAGGTGCTGTATTTCCTTACTACATCGATTTACGCAAAATTATTTCCAATCCTCAACTTTTTAATCAAGTTCTTAAAGCATATGAGGATATTTTAAGAACATTAAAATTCGATAGAGTAGCAGGTATACCCTACGGATCTTTGCCTACAGCAACTGGTTTAGCCCTACGTCTCCATTGTCCCATGATTTTCCCTCGCAAAGAGGTAAAAGCCCACGGTACGCGACGGGTGATTGAGGGAGAGTTTTATCCCGGTGAGACGATTGTAGTTGTTGATGATATTCTCATTAGTGGCAAAAGCGTGATGGAAGGAGCAGAAAAATTAAAATCTGCGGGGTTAAATGTTGAGGATATTGTGGTTTTTATCAACCACGAACAAGGAGTTATGAACAGGCTACAAGAAAACGGTTATCGAGGTTATGCCGTTTTAACAATATCAGAAATTACAGAAACGCTCTACACAGCTGGACGGATCGAGCGGGAACAATTTTTAGCTTTGAAGACTGAAGAGTAATGTTGTAGTCGTGTTATGTATGGTTTTGGGCGAGATGTGGTTTTGGGCGAGATGTAGTTTTGGGCAAGATGTAGTTTTGGGCGAATAGAATTCGCTACTATACAAACGAAGTCCGCCTACGCGGACTTTTGAAAATTGTGAAAAATTTTTAGTAATGTAGGGTGGGCAATGCCCACCACATAAAGCTTGTGTACGGCATAGCCCTACCTACGTATATTTCAAAAATCAAATAGGATCCCTATATTTTCTGACATTTTATGACTAAAGGTGGTAGATTTTTTAGTAAAATTAACATACCTAATAATATTATCAGGCATTGCCTAATACCATTTCTGTATGAAAATTCATCTAATTAGCCCGCGTAGGCGGGCTTTGTTTGTATAGCCCCACATTTCCAATGTATGGGGGTTTTAAGCGCCACCTCATATAGAATTGGGATAACCCATAAATTCTACTAAAAATAACATGACAATTTCACTCAATAAATTACTACAATTGTTAATTCTGACACTTATATTTCCTTTATTTTTTCTCAATGGATGGCTAGCATTTCGATTTTTTCAATACTTTCAACCCATTGTCACAACTCTTGTCTTAGCAACTTTACTAGCTTTTATTTTGAATTACCCAGTTTTGATTCTAGAAAATCAGGGAATTAAACGGAATTATGCCGTTACATTAGTTTTTATAATCACTTTAATTATTTTGTTGGGTTTGGGTCTGACATTAATTCCTATTATTTCACAACAAGTTAATGAAATGGATGCGGTTCTTCCTGAATGGGTTAATTCTAGCGAGCACCAATTTCAGATTTTTCATAATTGGACGATTAGCCACGGGTTCAATTTAAATTTAAATCAAGTATTTACTCAAATAGCACATCGCTTACCTGATGAATTAGAGTATTTTGCCGATAAACTATTTAGTCTTGTCAGAGAAACAATTGATAGTATTTCTGAAGCTTTAGTTACTGTAGTACTAACTTTCTATCTTTTATTGGATGGTGGTAAAATCTGGGAAGGAATATTTAAGAAGCTACCTTGGAGTTTTGGTCAGCAATTGAAACAATCTGTTCAACAAAATTTTCAAAACTACTTAATTGGTCAGATAGCGTTGGGTTTGTTGATGGGATTTTCACTGACTGTAGTATTTCTGCTTCTCAACGTTCAGTTTGCTTTATTATTTGGATTGGGAGTGGGAATTTTAAGCTTAATTCCTTTTGGTGATGTTGCAAGTCTTGCCATAGTCACTCTCATCATAGTGTCACACAACTTTTGGCTAGCAGTTAGGGTTTTAGGTGTTTCTGTGGTTGTTGACCAGGTCATCGATCAAGCGATCGCACCTCGGCTATTAGGTAGTTTTACTGGGCTTAAACCAATATGGATTTTAATTTCTTTGTTAATAGGAACATATATTGGTGGAGTACTGGGGTTATTAATTGCTGTTCCTGTAGCTGGTGTGATTAAAGATGCTATCAATGGTTGGTCGTCCGTATCTGATTCTTCTCAGAACATTATTGAGAGTAAAGAATTGGCAGAAATTAAGGATTGTTAGTTGATAGTTGGTAGTTGATAGTGGTAAGTGGTTAGTGGCGAATCAACAACTAACCACTAACATAAAATACAGGATTGCCTAATTTATCTAAATTCTATGGATCTTAATCACCTACTGATTTGGTTAGTGTGTCTGTCATGTGTTTCAACCATGGTGAATGCAGCACTTATCTCTGCTAAAAACAATCGTGGTTGGATTCTAATCTCTGTGCTTATCTTAGGTGTTACAGCAGTGAGTGCTTACGCTACACCAGCCGCAGCAGGCTTGATTAGTGGATGTCTGTGGGCGATCTTAATAGTTGTACCTAATATTGGTAACAGAAAAGTTGACCAACTGAGCGCCCAACAAAGTTTCGGTCAAGCCAGCAAATTAGCTAAATTTATTTCCCTGTTACATCCAGCAGATGGCTGGCGCGAACGACCAGAACTGTTACGTGCTCTAGAATTAGCGCAGAAGGGGAATATACCTGAAGCGAGTGCAATTCTAAACCGTTACAAAAGCGATCTAACACCGAGTGGTCGATCTGCGATCGCAACACTCTATCAAATAGAAGGTCGTTGGGAAGATCTGCTGCTATGGATACAGGATAATCTATCTTCAGCAACATTACGCAAGGACTTCGATATACTAAATAGCTACTTAAGAGCGCTTGGAGAAATTGGCAACTTAAATGGTATGCTTTTAACCTGGGAGCGTTACGAACAGACTTTTGAGAAAATACTTAACATCAGAACGCGAAACCTAGCACGTTTGTTTGTCTTTGCCTTTTGCGGTGAAACAGAACAAGTGACAAAACTACTTAGCAGTTCCCTCTTCAACTATTCTGATACCATTAAAACATTCTGGCTAGCAACGGCTGACCAATCTGCAGGAAAAGACACAATCGCTCGCGAACAATTTTTAAATATAAGTGATAGCAGCGATCTTCGGATCAAAAAAGCAGTAGCAAGACGTTTATCCAATCCTGTTGTTGAAGCTGAAACAGTTTTGACTGAGAGAAGCAAACAGATTTTATCTAGAATCAGTACTGAAATGGAATCTGAAGCTAGATATAGCGGTAGAGTTGGCGTTAAGCCGCGCCAAGCATTTGCCACATACTTTATTATCGGTTTAAATTTGCTGGTCTTTGGTCTTGAGGTGAAACTTGGAGGAAGTACTAACCTTGAGAGCTTATATAAATTAGGTGCGTTAGTTCCTAGAGAAGTGATAGCAGGAGATTGGTGGCGTTTGTTAGCTGCTGCTTTTCTTCACTATGGTTTTTTGCACCTTGCACTTAATATGCTAGGTCTTTATTTGTTCGGTCGTCTAGTAGAATTTGCTATCGGGCTTCCTCGATTTCTTTTGTTGTATTTTACCAGTGCGATCGGCTCAATGCTAGCTGTTACCTTTATGTCAGTTAAAGGTTATTCCCAGACAAATTTTGCAGTTGGCGCTTCTGGATGTATTATGGGGCTTGTTGGTGCTTTTGCCGCTATTTTGTTACTTGACTGGCAAAGGAAAAAAACGCGCATTGCTGCTAGAAGTTTGCGAGGAATTGTTACACTGATTATTTTGCAAGTGATTTTCGATTTAACGACACCACAGATTAGTTTTGTTGGTCATACTTCCGGATTGATTGTTGGGTTTGTGATGGGGATACTTTTGAAGTATGGCTTTCGGGGTAGACACTAGTACCTCTATCAAGGCGTAAGCCATAGTTCAGATCTCCGTTATTTCAGAAAGTTTTCTGGGAACTATACAAACGTAACTTATCGTGGCAAGGACGACTTCAATACAGTCAGGACTTACGCAAAAATTGCTAGAAACCTTGATTTATCGAACCGCCAAGACGCCAAGAGCGCCAAGAATTCGTAGAGCGTGCGTAAGTCCTAACAGTTTGTGCTTATTTGAAAACTTTATACGCAAGCCAAAGGGTTACCTTGGCATTAAAAGGGATAATTATCATTGGTTATTAAAGAAATTCGAGTATCCATTTTGGCAAAAGCATTCAGAATTCTATTCTGAAGCTAACAAATAAAGTCCGCGCAGGCGGACTTCGTTTGTATAGCCGCGATTTCCAATCGCTGGGCTAAAAGCAGTTAGCAAAACGGATTTGGTATTATATACTTCCTTTCCGGTGTAAGATTACCGTTGTAATTTCTTCTCCCCTGCTCCTTTTCTCCCGTGCTCCCCTGCTTCCCGAACGGTAATCTTCAGGCGGGAAAGGAGTAAAAAAATTCCCTGGCATTGCTACCAGGGTAAGATTTATTACCATTTCACCAAATGTTTACCTTGACGAACCTCTAAACTCCCTGAGCTAAGCAAGGGTTAAGAAGGTTTTTAAATGCTACCAAAAAGTATGAGGGATAAAGTATAAAGGTTTTTATACTTCATCCTTCAATTAACCAAGATTGGCGAGTAACAACTCTCGACTCTCAGACTTCTGCACTTTCACCTGACCGTCATCGTCAACATCTATAATGGCTGTGTCGCCTTCTGTAATCTCGCCGGAAAGCATTGCCTCGGCAAGAGAGTCTTCTAACAGGCGCACAATTGCCCGACGTAATGGTCTAGCACCATAACTGGGGTCATATCCTTCCTGTATAACACGGTCTTTAAAGCGATCGCTCACTTCTAGACTAATTCCTTTCTCGGTCAAGCGACTGGCAACTTCGCGCAGCATAATCTCAGCAATTTGCTTGATTTCGTCTTTCTTCAACTGAGTGAAGACGATAATCTCATCAAGACGGTTGAGGAATTCGGGACGGAAGAAAGACTTCAATTCTTCATTCACCAAGCTGCGGATGCGGTTGTAGCTTGCTTCAGCTGCATCTTCTGCAAACTGGAAGCCCAAACCACCGCCACCTTTCTCAATCACCTTGGAACCAATGTTAGAAGTCATGATAATCAGTGTGTTCTTAAAGTCCACTGTGCGACCTTTAGCATCGGTAAGGCGACCATCTTCTAGAATTTGCAGCAGCATATTAAACACATCGGGATGTGCTTTTTCGATTTCATCAAATAGCACTACCGTGTATGGTTTGCGGCGTACTGCTTCCGTCAATTGTCCGCCTTCGTCAAATCCTACATAACCGGGAGGCGAACCGATCAGCTTGGAAACTGTATGGCGTTCCATAAATTCGGACATATCTAGCCGAATCATCGCATCTTCGGAACCGAAGAAGTAGGAAGCCAACGCCTTGGTCAATTCTGTCTTACCAACTCCCGTAGGACCGGAGAAAATAAAACTGGCAATAGGTCGATTGGGATTCTTTAACCCAACTCTTGCACGACGGATGGCTCTAGAAACTGCAGTAACTGCTTGCTCTTGACCAATCAAACGTTGGTGCAAAGTATCTTCTAAGTGCAGCAGCAACTCCGATTCGGATTCGGTCAGCTTGTTAACTGGTACGCCCGTCCAAGAAGCAACAATTTGAGCAATGTCTTCTTCATCAACGACAGGGCTATTGACAGCCAAATCATTTTGTGATATCTCTCTTAACTGTGCTTCAAGTTCTAACTCGCGATCGCGCAGTTTCCCTGCCTTATCAAAATCTTGCGCCCTAACCACTTCGTCTTTGGACTTGCTTACTTGTGCCAACTCTTTCTTAATCTCGCGATTTGCGGCGTTTGTAGAATTCCGCAAGCGAACGCGAGAACCTGCCTCATCAATCAAGTCGATAGCTTTATCAGGTAAAAAGCGATCGCTAATATAACGATCTGACAAATTAGCTGCAGCTACCAAGGCTTCGTCAGAAATTTGCACTCTGTGGTGATTCTCGTAGGCAGAACGCAAACCGTACAGTATTTCAATCGTTTCCTCAACCGATGGTTCACCTACCATAATTGGTTGAAAACGACGCTCAAGAGCTGCATCACGCTCAATGTGCTTCCGGTACTCATCAAGAGTGGTTGCGCCAATGCACTGAAGTTCACCTCTTGCAAGTGCTGGCTTGAGGATATTAGCAGCATCCATACCGCCTTCACTACCACCAGCGCCTACTAAAGTGTGAAGTTCATCGATCACCAGGATGATATTACCCGATGAACGAATTTCATCCATGATTTTCTTCAGGCGTTCTTCAAAATCGCCCCGAAAGCGAGTCCCTGCGACCACTAACCCCATATCGAGGCTAATGACTTGCTTATCTTGTAGAATATCAGGTATATCTTGATTGACAATACGTTGAGCGAGACCTTCTGCGATCGCAGTTTTCCCTACTCCAGGTTCCCCAATCAAAACAGGATTGTTCTTCGTGCGGCGACCTAGAATTTGAACTGCACGCTCAATTTCTTTCTCACGACCAACAACAGGGTCGAGCTTGCCTTCTTTGGCTAGCTTGGTCAGATTTTTACCATATTCTTCTAAAGTGAGGGATTGGTTGCGCCGTTGACCGTTGCTGCTCCCACCGCGACTTCCAGACACCGATGTCGCTTCGCCTAGATTGCGAATTACTGCAGTGCGGACTTGTGAAAGATCCAGTCCGAGATTTTGCAGAACTTTAGCGGCGACACCTTCACCAGCCTCAGTTAAACCTAACAGTAAATGTTCGGTACTGATGTAGTTATGTCCCAGGCTGCGAGCTTCCTTAAACGCTTGCTCAAACAGGCTTTTCACCTTGGGAGTGAAAGGAATTTCCGGGGGGACAAAGCCAGAACCCCGACCAATAATTCTTTCTACTTCGCGACGTGCGTCTTTGAGAGTAACGCCCAAGTCGGTCAGCACTTTGGCAGCAACCCCTGTTCCTTCGCCAATCAAACCCAAGAGAATTTGCTCCGTGCCTACGAAGTTGTGTCCCAGGCGACGCGCCTCTTCCTGGGCTAGCATAATCACTTTTATAGCTTCAGATGTGAAGTGTTCAAACATAGCGGGTACTTGCTCCCTTGCTGCTTGGGCTTCGGGTGATGTGACTCACCCTCACCTGAACATTTGTTTACTTTACTTAATGACAATGTATCTTTATTCAAAGGTGACTGACAGTGGTGAGACCCGTAAGAGGTAAGGTGTGTTAGCCGATGCGATTAGTGGTTAGTGTTACTGGTCACTGGTCACTGGTCACTGGTCACTGGTTAGTGGTTAGTGGTAATTTTTAAACAAGTAACTACTCACTACTAACTACTAACATTTTTTCATCCTAAATTCTATGATTGCAGGTAATAAAGAACAGCAGCACCCTCTATACAATCGCGATCGCCTCATCGTTGATACTTTACTAACTCAAGAGGCAACTGATTATAATCTAGCAGAATTAGCTAGATTGCGAATTCGCTATCAAGGTTTTCCTGGTGCAAGAGACATTCAACGGGATCTAAACCAGATCTTACAGCAATGGGACCTTACCGAAGAACAATTGTTTGAAAAAACCCGTCAGCTTCACAGCCTTGGGGGTATCTACAAGAGTCGCGGTAAACGAGAAGAAGAAGATTGGAACTAACGATTTTGGATTTTGGATTTTAGATTTTGGATTTTGGATTTTGGATTTTGGATTGAGCATTGAGAATTCGCGATGAGTTATCTTCCTTGTCCCCTCCCTACCCCCTACTCCCTACTCCCTCACACCTTCACGATGCTGTCTGAGTTGTTTTAAAAGATTTTCTTGGGATGAAGGGGAATTGATAGAAGTTATCGCATTTTGAGGTTGTTGAGGTTGCTGGGGTTGTTTGTCAAAACTTTTTATCACCGTAGGTACGACCTCATCAATCACGATTGGCTGCTGATTTGTGCTTGGAGTATCAGTAGTAAAGGTAATTGATGTTGGTAGAGAGGTTTTCATGGGACTGCGATCGCTATCTAATGGAATGTTAAACTTCATCTGTGGTATCTTTGTACTTGTGGGGGGAGTTGCAATATGAGAATTATGAACGACAGCTTTGATTGAATCCAAAGTAGTCGCAACGCGTACTTCCTGCTGCATTTGCTGTGTGGAAGACACCAAGCTACTTAAACCATTAACAAGTTGTCGGAGGTTTTGCCGAAAAGCTGGGTCTCCTGTCAATTCATCTAAATCGGATGTGATTTTCTGGGTATTCTCAAACGTTACTCGTGCAGAATCTAGAGTTTGTTGCAGTACTAATAAATTGTTGGAATTGTTGAGAGTATTGGTAACATCGCGCAAGTTGGCAGAAGCTTGTGCGGCGTTTGCTGAGAGAGTTTCTAAATTTTGCAGTAATTGCCCTTGGGTAACGCGATTGACAGTAGGTGATAAGCTGGTCACTGTTTGACGCAACGCATTACTCGTTTCAGTAATATTATTTAATGCGGCAACCAGTGAAGAACGGTTGTCTATGAGCACGGTATCAAGGTTGTTAATCAGTTTATTAGCTTGATTCGCTGTTAAACGGATTTCCCTAGCAGTCTCACCAAATTGCCCTGCAGTACCACTAAACTGACCCGCCGTTTTACTAATCTGGTTTAAGGTTTGAGTAGTGGATGTACTAAGTTGATTTAAAGTTGTAGTAGTAGATGACGTTAGTTGAGTTGTGGCTTGTTGAATTGTCTCTGTTGTTTCGGAAATGCCATTGACTTGTTGTTGTAAGCTTTTGCTTAAAACATTAAGATTGCGGCTTAATTGAGCAACACTTTCTGCCGCAACTGCAGTGTTTTCCACAGCTTTATTAACATTTTTATAAAATTGTGGATTCGTGTATAGAGTGGCTAAATCTGTTGTCGTGCGAATAAGTTCGTCAAGACTGATGCCAATTTGACCTTTTAACCGAGAGCCATTACAAACAATTATTTGGGAATTGCAATTTTTGTCCAAGGGTTTAGTAAAATTACTAGAGGGGATCAATTTCGTTTTTGGTGTAATATCAACAACACTTTCGCTAATCAACCCCGATTGATTGGCTTCAACTTTTACATCACTGGGAATAATGAGGTTGGGATCGCCAATTTCGATTTCCACTTCAACATTATTTGGACCGGGTCTAATGTCGGAGATTCTGCCTACTTTAACACCACGATACCGGACAACTGCGCCTTTTTGCATTCCTCCAGCATTAGCAAATTCAACAACAGCTTTGTAGGAATTGCGTCCAGCATTCACTCTATTTAACCATACGAAAATTAGACCGAATACACCCAATCCTAGTAAAAGTAATAGTCCTACAGAACCTTCTCGAAATGTTCGCGATCGCATATCAATTCTCCTCTCTATAAATTTTAGACTTTGGATTTTAGATTTTGGATTGAAGACCAATCCAAAATCTAAAATCTAAAATCCAAAATCGTTCTAGCCGATAACCTGAATTGGTCCAGTTACGCTTCCGCTCATAAATTGTCTAATCAAAGGATGGTCTGTTTTATCCAATTCACTAACGGTACCTTGCCATTGCACTTTACCTTGATAAAGAAACACCAATCTATCAGCCGTGCGACGAATAGTGCTCTCTTGGTGGGTTACGATAGCATAAGTGCTACAAACTCCTTGTGTAGATTGCAAATGCCGGATTAAATCTTCTATCACCGTCGAAGCAATGGGATCGAGTCCGGCTGTTGGTTCATCGTATAGCAAAACCTCTGGAGTATCTTTGGAACTATCGGGATTAGACATGATAGCACGAGCAAAACTAACCCGTTTTCTCATACCACCAGAAAGTTCGGCTGGATAAAGGTTGCTTATTCCTCCCAACCCAACCATTTCTAATTTTTCAGCAACCAGTTCTCGAACCCGTTGATGAGACAGTTTTGAGTGTTGATAGAGTAAAAAACCCACATTTTCCTCAACTGTCAAAGAATCAAACAATGCTGCTTGTTGAAATACCATACCGATACCAACTGGATCGGTAGCATCTTCAATCAAACCCTGTCGCCGTTCTCCTTCTATGTAAATCTCTCCTTCATCAGGAGAAAGCAATCCAGCAATCACTCGTAGAATTGTTGATTTACCAGTACCGCTAGGACCTATAATTCCCAGTGCATCTCCTCGGTCAATCGTCAAATCTACATTATCTAATACTTTATTGCTACCAAAAGACTTAGAAATGCCTTTTAGTTCAATCAATGGTTTGGTCATTGGTCATTGGTCACTAGTTAGTGGTTAGTGGTTAGTAGAGGTGCAAGGCATTGATTGCGCCCCTACATGGTTAGTGGGAGATAAACTACTAACTACTAACTACTAACAAAAATGGAAAATATCGATGTCATAGTCATTGGAAGTGGTATTGGCGGGTTAACTGCTGCTGCATTACTTGCTCGTTATGGTAAGCGGGTTGTTGTTTGTGAAAGCCATACAGTTCCAGGAGGCGCTGCACATAGCTTTAAAAGACGGGGGTTTGAATTTGATTCTGGTCCTTCATTCTATTGTGGTCTGACTGGTGCCAAGAGTTTAAATCCTGTAAAACAGGTTTTAGATGCTCTAGGCGAATCTTTACAAACTGTAGCTTATGACCCCCTTGGTCATTATCACTTGCCAAATATTTCTTTTCCCGTTTACAGTAATGCGGAACGTTATTGTGAAGAAATAGCTAAAAGAACACCCCAAGGTGCTAGGGAGTGGAAGCAATTTGCAGACCGCTTGTTACCTCTGTACGAAGCGATGAAGGATATTCCTTCTTTGGTTTTGAGGGCTGATTGGCAGTTAGTGCTTGTGTTGATTGGGCGGTACTTACCATCTTTATTCAAGATGTTACCTAACTTGCCACTTGTGCAATCTTCTGCAGGTAGTGTGATGGATGCAACAGTAAAAGATCCTTGGGTAAGGCAGCTGATTGATTTGGAATGTTTTCTGTTATCTGGTTTAAAAGCACATGGCACTATTGCCCCTGAAGTAGCTTTTATGTTGGGTGAACGTTCCCGTACTCATGTGGAGTATCCCACAGGTGGAAGTGACGCAATTGTCAAGGCTTTGGTTCGGGGACTGGAACGTTGGGGCGGTGAATTATTATTGGGTCATCACGTTGAGCAAATTCTTGTAGAGACGTTTCATGGTAAGACGCGAGATGACAAGACGCATGATAAGGCGCAACAAGATAAGACGCGCCATGGCGCGTCTCTACATAGGGTTACTGGTGTGCGCCTGAAAACCGGTCAAACACTAAAAGCACCTGTGGTTATTTCCAATGCTAGTCTTTGGGATACGTACTCTCATCTGCTGCAACCTGAAGATTTGCCTCCATCTTTCTGCAAAACAGCTTTAAGTACACCTGCTGTTGACAGTTTTATGCACTTGCATTTAGGCATTCGTGCTGAGGCTTTAGAAAATTTAACAGGGCATCATGTAGTTGTTCATGATGGTCATAAAGATATCACAGTACCCGGAAATACTTGTATGATATCTATTCCTAGCGTTTGGGATGCAACGTTAGCGCCATTCGGTCATCACGTGATTCACGCCTATACTTTGGAACCTTTTACTGGGTGGGAACGGAATAATGGTTACGAACAGAAGAAGCAGGAAAAAGCCCAAACTTTATATCGAGCCTTAGAACGAATTATCCCAGATATTAGGGAACGTGTGGTGTTAGAACTCATCGGTACACCTTTAACTCACGCTCATTATTTGCGAAGGGATCGCGGAACTTACGGTCCTGCAATTGAGGCAGGTAAGGGGATGTTTCCAGGAACACAAACACCAATACAGGGTTTGTACCGTGTAGGTGATAGCACTATGCCTGGAATTGGTGTACCAGCTGTAGCTGCTTCTGGTATTCTGTGCGCGAATACACTGGTTCAGCCACGACAGACAGAAGAGTTATTGAAAGTTTTATAGCGGTTTTCACGGATTGTGGAACAAATAATTGTCCCGTGGAACGGGCGTCTCGCCCGTTTTAGCTCGAGCAAGCTTTAAAGAACATAAGCTTTATTTTCTTGGAATTGCGACTCAATATATTCCATGAGTTCCAATTGAGCCTTTTGCTGAGCATCCATTATTGACTCAATTGCCTGCTCAATCAGCAATCGTCGAGGTATTAGCGTTTCTTGAAATAACTGTTCAATAACTATACCAAATCTCTCAGAGATTCTTGGTGGTTGATATTCGCGACCATTGCCTACATACCTCCAAGGCGTAGGCTTTTTTCTTAGCTGTTTCGGAATATCTTTTTTTGAAACCCTTGCACTACAAGCTTTTAGAAGTGTTTCTTTAATTATCTCTAGCGATACTCTCCCTGCTGCTAGTTTGTAAAGTACTTGCAGGTCAAGATTTCCTTCAATTTCTTGAAGTTGCTTCAGGGTAAACTCACCAAGCACAGGGGCTAACTTCAAAATCCTGTTGGCAATCCCTGATGCCCATCCAAGAGTGGATGCGATCGCTTCTTCATATTGTTTCGGCTTTAGCTTCTCTTTGAGAAAAGCTAAATGTTGCCCCATTTGAGCAATTCCGTACAGAGTTGAGAAACTACAGTAGTGAAGCTCGCCGATAACCTCTTCTACGGGGTTTTGCTCCTTTATTAAAGCCCACTCAACGAAATGATGAAATTCTTCTGCGATCGTTTGTGAAAAATCCGCATACTGATCTGTTTCTAGGATGTTGTTCATGTTATGATGACTCCAGAATTTTAGTTTTTTATTCTTTTAAAGGGACGTATCCTCGCGGGAACTTGGATGCGTCCCTTTTCTGTGCATATTACAACATTATGGTACTCTAGTATTGTTAATTTTTGAAAAAATTTCCTGTAGAAACGAGTTAAGGATAGTACTCAATCTCACTGGTCACTGGTCACTGGTCACTGGTCACTGGTCACTGGTCACTGGTCACTGTCCGTATAACACGACCTTGAATTTGTTGACCCAACCAAGGCGTATTAGTTGAAAGCGTGTAAAGATTTTTCTTTTCAACTTTCCAGCTTTCCTGGGGATCGAATAAAATCATTTCTACTTGTTGCCCTGGTGCGATCGCACTGGGTTTTTGTTGCAAGCACTCTGCGGGACGGGTACTTAAAGCTCTCCACAATTCTACAGCCGTCCATTCCCCACTTTCCACTAGATACTGCCATAGAAAAGGTAATGCTAATTCAAAACCAATTGCACCTGGTGGGGCTTCAGCAAAGGCAACAGTTTTTTCCTCATAAGTGTAGGGCGAGTGGTCAATAGCGATCGCATCGAGCGCACCTGTTTTTACTCCTTGCCGCAACGCCGCTAAATCTTGCGAATTTCCTAAAGGTGGTTCCAAACGCAGGCTCGGATCGTAACTTTTCACTGCTTTTGTATCCAATAAAAGATGCATCCAAGTTGTACTAGCAGTCACAGGCACGCCACTAGCTTTTGCTGAAGTAATAAGTTCAACACTACGAGCAGTAGAAACACGCATAATGTGTATTGGTACGCCTATGGGAGAAGCTAATTCCAGTAAAGCAGCAATGGCAGAGGCTTCAGCACTCGCAGGTATAAAAGGCAACCCCAACCTGATAGCGTCTAAACCTTCCCGTACTACCCCATTTCCCTTCAACTCAGGATCGCAGCAGTAAAACGCCACGGGCTTCCCTAAAGGTTGGAGATATTCCAACACTCGCCGCACCAATGCAAAATTTTCCCAAGGCTGACCATCAGTAAAACCAACCACTCCTGCGGCGGCTAAATCTGCCAATTCGGTCATTTGCTTGCCAGTCACTTTCTCAGTAATTGCACCCCAAACGTGAACGAGAGGAAGGGGGAAGTGAGGAACAGGGGAAATATCTCTGTGTTTTTTGCTTTTCTGCAACAACTGTGCAACAACAGAGGGGTCATCAACAGATGGGGATGTATCAGGTAATATATTAATTCTTGTAAAACCTCCAGCAGAGGCAGCTTGCATGAGAGAAAGGAGACTTTCCCGTTCTTCAAACCCAGGTTCCCCAGAGTGACTGTATAAATCCACCAATCCCGGTCCCAGAACTAAACCCTGACAATTGTTGATGTGGGTATCATTTGGCAAATCAGAAATGTTCTCAGCAACAAACCTAATTAAGCCATCGTTAATGAGCACATCAGTAATGCGGTCAATCCCAGAAACCGGGTCAATAACCCTTACTTGTTGTAGCAGTTCGCTTGTCATTTTATCTAATTAGCCATTAGCTATTAGCTATCAACTTGCATTTATTCAAATATCAGCTTGTACAAGTTTACAGTTTTTTAGACGCTCTGCTAAATATGCTACAACGCTCCTGCTGCTGTTTTATCCAACACACCTCCACCTAAGTGAGCGGTAATGTTCATTGCTTGCAGTACTGGCAAACCATTAGCGCCCAAGGGGTAATCAATAACGCTAACTGCACCATTCCCCTGACGGAAATTCCAGAATTGTTCTGATGACAAACCTAGAATATGGCAGAGCAAAGTTTTATTAGTTGCATCGTGAGCAACAACTAATCCGGTTTTGAGACCCTTTGCCAATGCTGTTTCTACAATAGATTGCCATGCGACAACAGCACGATCCCAAACTTGCTGCAAATTTTCCCCTTCTGGCATTTGCACTTGGGCTGGTGTTGTACGCCAACGATGCAACTCGCCAGGAAACTCTTGGTCTATTTCTTTTTCTAATTTTCCTTCCCAAAGCCCGTGGCTGATTTCTCTCAAACCATCATAGAGAGCCAATTCTAGATTGGGATGGAGTGCCAAAATAATTTCTGCTGTTTCTTTAGGACGCAGCATTGGGCTGCTAACAGCAAAATCAATGGCGACATCTTTGAGAAATTGGGCGGCTTTCTGGGCTTGCTGTCTGCCATTGTCATTCAGAGGAACATCAATTTGACCCTGAAATCTCGTTTGGCGGTTCCACTCAGTTTCGCCATGGCGCACCAATAATAATCTTACCCCTTGATGATTGGGTCTTAAAGAGGGGAACGTTTCTCCAAGATGTTGGGTTTGATTGAGGGATTCTAGTTGGACTGATTCTCCTAATCCACCAGAAAAATTGAGGACGCTAATGTTGCAGTTGGATTGTTGTATGGAATGGTAGCGAGATGGGGGAATGGAGAGTGCCGTGCTAATCAAAGCACGATTAATACCATTATGTCCAACAATAAGAATAGTTTCGCCTTGATGGCGGTGTAAAACTTCTTGCCAAAACTGACGCGCTTGTTCGTATAAAGCTAGGACAGGAAAGAATTCTCTTGTTTCTTCACCGTTTTGAACCAACATTTGGAGTCGATCCGGAGTTTCCTTCCAAATGCGGTAGTCTTCGGCAAACTTCTCGTTGACTTCAGCAGTTGCCAATCCTTGCCATAAAGGAAGGTCAATTTCCAACAATTTCTCAGAAGTTTGAGGAAGAGGACTTTGTTCGGAATGATTGGCTAATTCATTGCGGATAGTCTCTGCTGTGTCTTTAGCTCGTTGTAGGGGACTAGTGTATATTGCGCTAAATACGATATTAGCAAGAGCCTTGCCCGCTTTACTTGAATCAGCACAACCTTGTTCTGTGAGCTTGGATGCATCAGTACGTCCTTGTATGCGTTTTTCGGCGTTGTATGTGCTTTGACCGTGACGCACAATAATTACACGGGTCACTTTTTGCCCTCCTCTATATTTACGTGCGCGAAGGAAACCTCTATTACTAGCAGATGGTTACCCGTAAGTACAGGACAGTTTTCCACTAGTAAATTGCGATCGCGGGAGATTTACTTGCGTAACATATAAAAAGAGTATCATCCCTTGCCTCGTGAGATGATTGCGACTTAATATTTTTCTTGCTCTCAATATATAAGTGTCCCTCCAGATTTTAAGCTGAAGCCTAAAATCTGGAGGGAGTCACACAACTGATAGAGATTTTCCAAAACTTTGGTCACCTTTTTGCTGAAAAACGCTACGTGAAATCAAGGAGTTCTACCTGGGTGTCACTTGAACTTCCACTGCGTTTCCACTATCAAATGGCTCATTTCCACCTTGTGGTATAATTACGTTATTTGGGTTAAACCTCTCATTCTGACGCAATTCAACGCGATCGCTTAGTGGTATGATACCCGTTGGAGCTACTTGAACATTTGTCCTTGCAGTGCCACCTGAATTTATGTCTGAAAAAAATCTTGAGTAGTCGTTTTCAGCAGATCTATTGCCGATCCCCGTCAAAGAGCCACCCTGAATGGTATATTTTTCTTGGTTGGATTGAGGTTTCTGCGAAGATTGCCCGTAAGCTGCACCCCATGCACCGATAATTGCTGCCATAGCAGTTAAGGCAGCGATAGTTCCAGTATTCATTGTCTTCACCCAATCTCTAAACTTTATTTTTAATGATATTATAAAAGGCTTAGTTTTTCCTTCATTGTAGGCTCAGGGACAAAAAAATCAGTATATCCCTATACATATTTTGTTTAATTATCTCTACACCAAAGTAAATTCTCAAATTAGGGTATCCTGCTAAGCCTTCGGGTTTAGCAGGCAGAATTAAGAAGTCTATCCTATTGAGGAGCTTGGTTTGGTTGCTGTGTCTCTAAGCGAGAAGCAATGGTCTGCCGCAGTTGTTGAGGAAGTAGTACGCGGTTAACTGCGTGGATCACTCCATTATTTGCACGAATATCGGGTTGCACGACACTACCATCATTTACAATCACTCTTTCGGGAGTTACGCGAACTGCTACCCCACCCCCTAGTGTAGTTACTGATCCAGTTGCTAATTCGTTGGAAGTTACTTCGCCAGGTACAACATGATAGGTGAGAACTTGGCGTAAAAGAGTTCTGTTCTCAGGTCTGAGCAAAAATTCTACAGCCCCTTGAGGTAAAGAATTGTTGAAAGCTTCGTCTGTTGGTGCAAAGACGGTATAGTCACCACTAGCAAGTGTGTTAGACAATCCTGCTGCTTCTACAGCTTGTGCCAAAGTGCTGAAGGACTGATTTGTTGAGGCAAGTTCTACCAAGTTTCCAGAAGTGGCACCATTTGTACCAGGTGTGCCAGAACCGGATTGAGGATACTGTGAACCACGTGTCGGTGGTACGGAGTTATCCATTGGCACGGGTGATGCGTTGTCGGGAGTAATGGTTTGACCTTGTGCGATCGCTGGAACGCCAAAGAAGGTCGTTACACCAATAATACCTGCGATCGCCGTCAGTTTCCGAGCGCACCGATTTAGATAGCCAGTCTTCATGTTGCTGTTGTCTCCTAGTTGAAACAATGTGTTAACTTTCTTAAATTTAATTAATAATTTATTCCTTGCCCTCTCATAAAAGACATAGACCTATCAGCATAGAAAATTTACATCAATGACTGCAACGGTTTCACAGTAGTTAATTCAAGCTTAAAAAATCATTAAATGAGATAACCGGAACTCTCGAATAGGAACCAGCAACGCGAGTACAACACGGCAGAAATAACCATGCCAGTTCCCTTATCAGAAACAGTCTTGACAAAGTAACTGCTTACTGCATACACTTTATATAACGGATGTTCGATATAAATATGAACCATGCCAAAAATAGTAGACCATGAGTTGTATCGTAAAGAACTACTCAGCAAATGTTTTGACTTATTTGCAGACAAAGGATACAGCACTATTACTATGCGCCAAATAGCCGAAGGCTTGGGCGTGTCTACCGGAACCCTCTATCATTACTTTCCCAATAAAAAAGCCTTATTTGAGCAATTAGTGGAAGAAATATGCGAGCGAGATGTGTCTTTGGCAATGATTGAGTTGGAAGGGGTACAAACTCCAAAAGCACGATTAGACGGGTTGGGGCGATTTCTGGTTAAAAAGCAGGATTACTACGTTAAGTGGACTTATCTACTTGTTGATTTCTGCCAGCATCCAGACTTTAAGGAGATGCAGGGTAATGATGTGTTTCGGCGTGCCAATAAGCGATACGAACAAGCATTTTATGAGTTGTTAGGTGTTGAAGATCGGGTATTAGTTTGGTTGATTCTGAGCCTAATTGATGGCTTATTTCTGGAATTACTTATGAATAATGACAGTATTTCTCTTACAGAACAATTTGATTTGTTGAGCAAAATGGTAACAGCTTATTTGGAAAAGTATCAAGGGAGTGACCAGTGACCAGTGACCAGTGACCAATACCAAAGGACAAATGACAAATGTTAAATAATTTATCTAAACAAAAAAATCAATGGATGATGGCTTTAGTTATCGGTGCTACTGTCATGATGGGTGGAACAGTTGTTTATAGCATTTCTCAGTTTGGAGGTGTCAGTCAAAAACCTACACCGCTGGTAACAACTTCACCAATGAAAAAAGTGACAGCCTTGGGGAGATTGGAACCAGAATCTGAAGTTATTAAGCTGTCTGCACCCCTAGCATTGGATGGCGATCGCTTGACTAAACTCCTGGTTCAAGAGGGCGATCGCGTGAAAGTTGGACAGGTGGTGGCAATTCTCGATTCGAGGGATAAACTGCAAGATGCTCTCAAAAAAGCACAAGAGCAAGTCAAGATGGCTCAAGCCAAACTTGCTCAGGTGAAAGCAGGAGCAAAAACTGGAGAAATCGCCGCTCAAAAAGCCACAATAGAGCGTTTAAAAGCCCAATTACAGGGCGACATTGCAACTCAAAAAGCCATCATTACCCGCCGTCAGTCTGAGTTGAACATTGCTCGTGCAGAATACGATCGCTACCAAATACTATACCGAGAAGGAGCAGAATCTGCCTTGAACTTTGACAACAAAAGATTAGCTTTTGAAACAGCCCAAACAAAATTAATTGAAGCTAAAGCCAATCGGAACCGTACAGCAGATACACTACAGGCAGAAATTGCAGAAGCCAAAGCCACTCTTGATAAAATTGCTGAAGTTCGTCCTGTGGATGTGGGGACGGCGCAAGCAGAAGTTGATGATGCCATTGCATCTGTTAAACAAGCACAAACTGATTTAGAAAAAGCCTACATTAGATCCCCCATTTCAGGAAATATTCTGAAGATTCGCACGCGAGAAGGAGAAAAAATGAGCGAATCCGGAATTGTTGACTTGGCACAAACAGATCGCATGGTCGCCGTAGCAGAAGTATATCAATCTGATATCGTCCAAGTCAAACTCGGACAAAAGGCCACTGTCACAGGTCAAGCCGTGACTGGAAAACTCCTTGGATCTGTTTCCCAGATTGGCTTGCAAGTTGACAAACAAAATGTTTTCAGCAACCAACCAGGAGAGAACTTAGACAAGCGAGTTGTTGAGGTCAAAATTCGTCTTAGCCCTGAAGACAGTAAAAAGGTTGCAGGTTTGACTAATTTACAAGTGCAGACAGCTATCGAACTATAACTTTATTTCTCGCTCAAAATATAACGAATGTTCGGTATAGATTAAAGGATGCGCATGAAAAGACTCCCAGAAATGTTTTGCCAAACACCTCAAATCTGGTTTTCCAAAATTTGGTATCAAATTTTGAGAAAAACGTATCCCTGGGCAACTTTAGTAATTACAAGTTGGAGACTTATATTCTCAAGAAATGTCAATAGAAATAGAGAAAAAATTCGTTTTTTTACAGCTTTTTTCAAAATTGACTTTGCCAAAGTTCTATCGAGCATCAATGACATGATTTTCTAACCCTTTAGGTAGAGGGATTAAAATGTTGAAAACAGCATACTTTATTCTTTGTGTTTTAGGTACTATTTTACCCTTATCTCAATTTGTCCCATTTCTTTTAGAAAATGGACTAGATCTACGCCTTTTCCTAGAACAGCTTTTTGCCAACAGAATTTCTGCATTCTTTGCTATGGATATGTTTGTCTCAGCAATCATTCTTCTAGTCTTTGTATTTCAGGAAGGTTCACGACTAAAGATGAAGAATTTGTGGATTTATGTTGCAAGTACTTTACTAGTTGGAGTGTCTCTAGGCTTACCTCTATTTCTTCTGATACGACAAAGAGAACTTGAAGAAACAGCACCAGTTGTAGAGAGCAAAGAATGAATTTCTACAAATTCCAAAAATTCAGCTGAATGAAGGTATTCAATTATGTTTAGCAAATGGTTACGCAGAACACCACTAGCGTGGCGACAGGTGATAAAAGAAAAAAACCGTTTGGCGATCGCAGTTGCAGGTATTGCCTTTGCAGATATGCTGATGTTCGTACAACTAGGGTTTCAAGATGCCCTCTACGATAGCGCGACACTACCCCATCGCTTGCTTGAAGCAGATTTAGTGATGACAAATCCCCAATTCCAAACTCTCTTCTCAGTGAAAACCTTTTCCAGAGAAAGACTTTATCAAACATTGGGTCATGAAGCAGTAAAATCAGTGAGTTCTATATATATAGGTTCGGGACAGTGGAAAAATCCTGAAAACCGTCTTAACCGGGCTATTCTCATCTGGGGAATTGAACCAGACGCCCCTAGCTTGAAGTTACCAGAAATCAAGCAAAATGCCACACAAGTAAAACTTTTGAATCAAGTGTTGTTTGACCGTGCATCGCGTCCGGAATATGGAGATATTGCTAGTAAGCTGCAAAAACAAGGAACCCTAGAAGCAGAATTGAACCAGCAGAATATTCAAGTGACAGGGTTATTTACCATTGGTTCATCTTTTGCTGCTGATGGCAATGTCATCACAAGCGATTCGACATTTTTAAAATTGTTTCCAGAGCGTCAACCCAATCGGATAGAAGTCGGCTTGATTCAGCTTAAACCAGGTTTTGATGCAGCTAAAGTACAAGCGGAGTTGACAAAAGAATTATCAGGAGATGTGAGAATTTTAACACCCGAAGGCTTTGCAGCAGTGGAAAAATACTATTGGGAAAGTCAAGGGACAATCGGATTTATTTTTGGGCTTGGTGTGGTTGTTGGATTTATTGTAGGAATCATCATTGTTTACCAGATTCTCTACAGCGATGTTGCCGACCATTTACCGGAATACGCAACACTAAAGGCGATGGGTTACAGCGATGGTTATCTAATCGGTATGTTGTTACAAGAAGCCTTGCTATTGGCAGTCTTAGGATTTATACCAGGATTTGTAATTGCGATCGCACTTTACCAATTGACGTATGTAGCAACATTGCTACCGATTGCCATGACAATAAGTCGAGCAATAACTGTATTTGTACTGACAGTAGGGATGTGTGGCTTTTCTGGGACAGTCGCAATGCGGAAACTGCAATCTGCCGATCCCGCAGATATTTTCTAGCACCCGTGTTTTTTGTTGTATTCTCAACAAGTAACACTTTTCTCAACGACGTTCGCGTATCTCCTGTAGAGACGCTTCGCGAACGCATGAAAATTTCTTACCCCTACTCCCTACTCCCTACTCCCTACTCCCCACTTCTTAGTTATGACTGGTACTAAAAAACTACCACGCTGGCTGAACATAGGAATAGCATTTCCTGTCATATTTGTCAATGGTTGGCTCATACTTTTGCTTTGTCAATACTTACAACCAATCGTGAGTATTGTATTTACAGCCAGCCTGATCGCTTTTCTACTAAACTACCCTATTGTCTTTTTAGAAGAGCGAGGAGTGAAAAGAAGCTTGGCAATTGGGCTTGTGCTCCTCATATCGCTACTCCTGTTTAGTATTATCGGGTTGGTCTTAGGTCCATTAGTTTTTGAACAACTTGTTGAGTTTGGCAACCGCGTACCTGCTTGGATTGAAGCAGGAAAGCAAGAACTGCAAGCCTTAGACGAGCAAACACTGTTTCAGCAGCTACCCATTGATATCAGTGGGATTGCGGGTCAACTAACAGGTCAACTTACTGGAGCGATGCAATCTTTTACTAAACAAATTATTAATGTAACGCTTGATACTATCAATAGTGCGCTCAATCTTGTGTTAACTTTAGTACTCACGATTTTTCTAGTGTTGTATGGCAAAAGTCTTTGGGAGGGCCTTTTAAGCTGGTTACCCCCTGATTGGTACAAACAAATTCAATTATCTCTCAAGCAAAGTTTTCAAAACTACTTTGCAGGTCAAGCAATCATAGCCACTATTCTCAGTGCAATTATGGTTCTGGCATTTCTGGCGTTACAAGTACCATTTGGGTTACTTTTTGGACTGGGTATAGGGGTAGCAAGCTTAATCCCATTTGGTGGAGTTGTTAGTATCGCACTCATTAGCGTGTTAGTGGCATTTCAAGATGTATGGCTGGGACTCAAAGTGTTAATAGTCGCTGTTGTCCTCGGTCAAATTAACGAGAATGTTGTTGCACCTCGATTAATAGGAGGTATTACCGGGCTTAATCCTGCTTGGGTATTTATTTCTCTACTTCTAGGAGCAAAGTTTGCAGGAGTATTAGGTTTACTGATGGCAGTTCCAACAGCTAGTTTTATCAAAAAAACAGCCAATTCATTACGAGGAACAGTGACCAGTGACCAGTGACCAGTGACCAGTGACCAACTTTGTAAAGGGACTCCTATGGAACCTGTAATTGTTGCACAAAATCTCAATCATTACTTTGGAGAAGGTGCGCTTCGCAAACAAGCACTATTTGACATTAATTTAGAAATTAATGCAGGCGAAATTGTGATTATGACTGGACCTTCAGGTTCGGGAAAAACAACTTTGTTGACTTTAATGGGTGGATTGCGTTCTGCTCATGAAGGAAGTTTGAGAATTTTAGGTCAAGAAATGCGTGGTGCAGGTCAAAAACAGTTGAGGGAGGTTCGCTGCAACATTGGCTATATTTTTCAGGCACATAATTTAATGACGTTTTTAACAGCTAAAGAAAATGTACGAATGTCTTTAGAATTGCATGACAAGTATCTAGACCAAGACATGGATGGTAAAGCAATTGCCATGCTTGAGAGTGTTGGATTGGGGAATCGCGTTTCTTATTATCCAGAGAGTTTGTCAGGCGGACAAAAGCAACGGGTTGCGATCGCCCGTGCGCTTGTGAGTCAGCCAAAAATTGTTTTAGCAGATGAACCAACAGCAGCACTTGATAAAAAATCTGGGCGTGATGTTGTGGAATTAATGCAGAAGCTAGCAAAAGAGCAAGAGTGTACCATTTTGCTTGTCACTCATGACAATCGCATTCTTGATATAGCCGATCGCATCGTCTATATGGAAGATGGAAATCTAAAATTATGAATTATGAATTATGAATCGAAGGTTTAAGCATTCATAATTGATAATTTATTTTGACTCGCATATCTTGTCGTCCTCCTGCTTGTGGTGCTAACTTCAACTTCCCGACTTGTTCAATAGCAGAGGCATCCAATTCTTTGTAACCGCTAGAACGAATCAGTTTCACCTTGGTTACATTACCAACATCATCAGCCTCAACACTCATTTCCACCGTGCCTGTCATACCTTGCTGTCTTGCAGTTTCTGGATACTTGAAGTTACAAAAGGCGCAATTTTCAATAAATTGAGAACCATTCCCTACTGCTGATTTCGGCTGTTCTAGGATTTTAGTCTCAAAACCGCTACTACCATTTATACCTGTTTGCTCGGCAGGCGGGATTATATTAATTTTTGTACTAACTTGCGATCGGGCTGGCGTAGATGCTAAAACCAAAACGGTGGGTGCTACCCATAGAGAGCGAACAAGAAATAACTTCACAAAAGCCTCGCTTGCAAAAAATAAAACATAGAGTAGCCGCTATTCTATGCCAGTATTTTTCCACAGTCATCTGTTAACCTACTAAATGCTTAAACCTTCAATTTATAATTTATAATTTATAATTAATGTTGTCTCCACAAGTTCTTCATTTTTACCTGAAAGACTTTTGATAGCACTTGTCAGACTCAAACTTGCAGCCTTTAGACTTGTATCTTAAGCTCCATCCCTTATAATGTAACTAATATTACACTTTATCCCCAGATTGCTGCGATCGCTATAACCTGAGGCACTCTATATTATAAAAGGGAAGCAAATCCGTGAAAATTCTGTTGGTAGAAGACGATCGCCCTACCAGTTTAGTGGTTTCTGACATTCTGATTGCTCATAACTATACAGTTAACCAAGCAATGGATGGACAGACTGGTTTAGAACTGGCGAAGGCATTTGAATATGACCTAGTTCTTTTAGACATTATGCTTCCGGATATGGATGGTATTAGTGTGTGCAGACGCCTGCGCTCTTTAGGGTATCAAAGTCCTATTTTACTCTTGACTGGCAAAGACAGCACAACAGACCGAGTCATGGGTTTGGATGCAGGAGCAGATGATTATGTTGTTAAGCCATTTGAAATGAATGAATTGTTAGCACGGGTGCGTGCTCTTTTACGGCGAGGAAAAACAGTACCGTCATCTGTCATTGTTTGGGAAGATATACATTTTGATACTGTTAACAACCAAGTGACTTGCGGACAAAAACCCTTACGATTAACTCCTAAAGAGTATTGTTTGTTAGAGCTTTTCCTGCTCAATCCTAAGCGTGTTTTTAGCCGCAAAGCTGTTTTAGAGAAACTATGGGATTTTGCTGATTCACCGGGAGAAGAAACTGTTAGCACTCACATCAAATGTTTGCGACAAAAATTTAGAGCAGCAGGTGCATCCGATCCAATTGAAACAGTTCACGGGTTGGGGTATCGACTGAAAACTCCATCAAAATCAAAAGAAGATGATTTTTCCGTTAAGCAAACAATCAACCAAAAAAAGGTGAAAGCAACCACCTCTAAAGTTTGGGAAAAATTCAAGGGTAAATATGTAGAACATTTTGCTGTGTTAGAACAAGCAACTTCCGCACTAGCAACAGGTCAGTTGACTCCCGAATTGCTACAACAGGCTAAATACGAAGCACACACGTTAGCCGGGTCATTGGGAATATTTGGTTTGATGCACGGTTCTGAACTAGCAAGGGAGTTAGAGGATTTTTTTCAACCTTACAAGCAATTGCAAGCTGATGACGTTAAGCAAATTGTTATGGTAGTGGAATTACTTGGACAAGAGTTACAAAAAACACCAATATCCGAAACAGAAGGAGAGCAAAGTTCTGACTCTCCACTGATTTTGATTGTGGATGACGATTTGATGTTAGCAGAAAGAATTAGGATTGAAGCGATCGCTTGGAAGTTGCGAGTGGAAGTAGCAACAGATTTAGAAGTTGCGCGAAAGGTCATTGCCCAAACTCCACCCAATGTTATCCTGCTTGACCTTAACTTCCCCAGTTCTACAGAAGATGGGCTGACATTACTTCACGAACTAGCACAGCAAATTCCCAAAATACCTGTTTTGGTCTTTTCTGGAGAAGGAAGTCTAGCAAACAGGTTGGAAGTTGCTCGCCTAGGTGGGTGTATTTTTTTACAAAAACCCCAATCAAGCTATAGTATCCTCAAAGTTGTGACTAAGGTATTAAGCAGTACGCAAGAGACTTCTTCTGGTAACCGGGTAATGGTAGTAGATAAAGATGAAGCAGCTTTATCACATCTGACAAATCTCCTGCAGCCGTTAGGAGTGGAAGTCACAACATTAAGCGATCCGCATCAATTTTGGGAAGTGCTGATTGCTTCGAGACCAGATTTACTCATACTAGATGTGGAAATGCCTGAATTAAACAGCTTGGAATTGTGTCAGGTTGTGCGTTGCGACCCGAAATGGTACAGGATACCAATTATCTTTTGGTCAGCACGCACACAAAAGAGTGAGATTGACAAAGCATTTGCAGTCGGTGCAGATGACTACATTAACAAGTCTGTTGAAGAAGCCGAACTAACAACTCGGGTTCTCCGCCGCCTCAGTAGAATAAGGAAACAGCAAGTATAGTTTAAGGCTTTTTCAATCCAAAATCCACGCATCCAAAATTCACTTATTTGCTTCTTTAGTGCATTGTAAATAGTTGGAGTTTACCCATCCCCGCACTCTGTTCACTCCAGCATTTGAACCCCGCGCTACTTCCACATAAGTCCAATCATCTTTTTGCCGAATAGCACGAACGATGTTTCCATTGTTTAATGCTGCCTTTGATTTGCCTGCAGGGGCATAAAGAATAGGGAGTTGTCCCGCGTACACGCCTGTAACATCACACCATTTCTCCCACTTTAGATCGGAGAAGGGAACAAGTTCGCTAGTAAAAATGCGGCGATCGTTTTTCAGAATACTCAAGCGCATATTTTCCCTTTTACCTTCACGCCAGGATATTGCGTAAGTGTATTCACCATTTAACCAGCGCTTACTGCTATACTTTCTATCAATTACGGTTTCGGAGCCATGAAGTGTGATGCATTGATTTTCTCTGTCACATCCTTGATAGGAGTCATCACTTCCCAAAGTAACGAGCAATTCTCCGGCTTTGTATTGAGATTTCTGAAGTTGTTGAGCCAGGGTTGGGGTGGCTATAGATACTACAGCAAGAGCAAGAACAACTAGGGCAGTTAGTTTAAAATTCATAGTTAAAGTTTAGGAATGCATAAATTTATAATTCCCAAAATTTGATGAATGATATCTGATATAAGTAGGTAGGCAGAAATAAACAGAATTAAGTTACAAAATGTAAAGAGAGTTGAAACCCTTACCAATGACAGACAACTATTGGTTACAAGAGGATATGAGGGGATCTTTGTAGGGGTACAAGGCTGCTGCGCCCCTACGATTGTTGACAATTGTTGGAAAGTCAGTTTATAAACCATTTTTGGTTTACTTATTTTGAATTAGCGAAATGTATCAATTTGTTACTCCAAAAGCCGTACTTAAACCAGGTTCGATTGATGATATTGTCACCATTATCAGAAGCTATTGTGCTCACCTCTCCTAGCCGATACAGAATCAGTAGCTCAATCACTCAGTATCAATGAACTCAGTTCTAACAGTACCATCTGGCATAATGGTGTTGCACAAGGTGAGATATCTGGCATCAGCAGTAGTAAGGCTAGCACCGAACAAGTCAGCTTTAGTCAAGTCAGCTCCATACAATATGACTTTGCTTGTAATTTTCATCTTTGATTGGGGAATACTTGGGGTAAACAATGAGTAACACCCAAGTATGAGTAAAAAACAAGAATGCAAGCCCAACCCTCTATCTCATTACCACCCTATTCGTTATGCTTCATCAAAAAGTCATTTTCTCAATGAAGCTATTCAAACTTTTTCATTAGATAGTGGTAAAGATGTCGATATTATCTTTTCTTGCTCTCAAAAACAACTAGAAAAATCTTATAATTATCTGGTTAGCCAACGAATAAAAGATATTCAATCTTCATTATCTTCAGATATATATCCAGATTATTTAAGAAAAGTTTATCGAACAATTAATAAATATTATTTTTTAGGAAAAGTAACTCAATATGAAAGAGGGCTAGATTTTTTAGAAATATTTCATAACGATGATTATATAACTTTACGACAATATATATCCCTTAGTTATCACGGAAGTAACATTTTTGATTTTTCACCGCAATTACTAGAATTATTTGGGAAAACTGACATCAAGAACGTATTATTAAAAGATATTCACCTGCCATTTCCGACAATTTATCTATATTTTGGTAAACAGGACGATAAAAAATTTGATGGAAACATCAATTCTTTGATTACATCAATCGTTTCTCAAAAATCATCTACTTTGAAAAATGATGTTTGTTTTTGGTTAGATGGTGTTTATGTGAGTCAATGTCCTAATACTAGTTCTTTAAGAATTGCACTGACTAGCATTAAAAGTAAGACGAATAAATATCCGAATAATTGCATTGATTGTTATGAAGATGTAATCCATTTCATATTAAACAGATCGTTCGCAAATATAACTGTTGGGGAAGCGGCAGAATTAGAACGAAAAAGATTAGAAGAAATCAATAACAAGCAAAGGATCAAAAGACAGAAAGAAGATCGTTTTTCCAGTTCAGATCTAGAAAATTTTAAAAATCAACATAAATTAGGAATGGACAGCAAATTTAAGCAAATAATTAATTATATAAATTTAGTTGTTAACTGCCTGCTTTACTTGCAATCTTACCCGGAAGAAATCCAAGAAGATTATCCTCAGGTAGCCCCTGAAAATCTTGTCAATCGAACTAAGTACGCATCACAGTCTGGAATTATAAGGAAAACGGCTGAAAACCCTTGAAGATGTAGCTCGGAGCGTGGCGGAGAGATACATCTGTGCTTTAGACAAGGGCTGGAATTGGGCAAGAAAAATGGGGAAACCCTATTTATGGATATCCTGCACTACCTCTAGACAGTTAAGGGGTTTGAGGGTTTCCCCATTTTTTAAGAGCTTGGTCTCCCGGATGAAAGCCGCAAGCACCCTTTAGGGTGCAGGTACTTTCGCTATTCTCTCTGTTGTGCAATATACCGCTTCACGGTTTCCGTACAAATATTACCAGCAGTTGAAACAAAATAGCTGGGAGTCCATAAAGTAGGGAGTTTAAGTAATTCAGGAAACTCTTTACGCAAGAAATGAGATGCTCTTCCTTTAACACGATTCATAATCAAGGACGGGTTGTCGGTAGGTTTAGCATTAATAAATAGATGCACGTGGTCAGGCATAATTTCCATTGCCACAATCTTCCATCGGTTTTCGTTGCAAACATCACAAATAATTTCTTGTAGTCTTTCAGCTATACGACCAACTAATACTTTTTTTCTACGCTTAGGAATGAAAACGAAATGGTAGTTGAGTAGTGAGACTGCATTCCCTTCGTGTCTGTACTCGTCAGGAGAAAATTTAGCCATATATCCGGAATTCAAGGTTGCGTTGTTGTATACAGCTATTGTATAATAAAACAATTGTGCCAACAATAAAGGAGATTTAATTTTTGGCAGAACTCATACAAACTCAACTCATTCGCATTAAACTACCCCAGTTTGAGACAAACATTCTGGAATTTATCTGTAAGCGTTCCAACAGTCTCTGGAATCAAGCTATCTATTACATTAATCAGAACCACAAGCTAACTCATCCTGGCAACTTACCAAGCGTGCCTTATGAGCAAATGGCGCATGATTTGAAGGAAGAGCTTAACTATAAACTGCTCTATTCTCAGTCAGCACAACAAACATTAAAATCTGTCGCTGAAGGATTTAAAAGCTTCAAAGAACTGCTTCCTATGTGGCGTAGAGGGGAATTGCCGCATTTAAATTCAGAGCCAAAACCGCCTAGCTATAGGAAAAAAGGAGGGCTGTTTCAAGTCTCATACCCAAAGCAAGCACTTACTTTTGATTTAGGAATTTCGTTTGTTCGTATTCCTTTAGGGGCTGAATTGAAAACCTTGGAAGGAATAAGCGAACTGTTTCTTCCTACTCCGACAAACATTGACCCAGAACAAATTAGAGAACTAACTATTGTTCCCAGAAACGGGGAGTTCTACGCTGCCTACTCCTATGCGGCAAAGTCTCCAGATGCCGTTAAGCTCGACAAAATGAAAGCGCTGGGTATTGACCACGGTAAAAATAACTGGCTAACCTGTGTGTCTAATATTGGGACTTCGTTCATTGTTGACGGGTTGCATATCAAATCGCTTAATCAATGGTTTAATAAACAGGTTGCAACTTTGAAAGAAGGTAAACCTCAAGGTTTTTGGAGTAAACATCTTGCGAGCATCACCGAGAAACGCAACCGACAAATGCGAGATGCGGTTAACAAAGCATCTCGTATTGTGATTGACCATTGCTTAAAACAAAGCATTGGGACAATTGTATTTGGGTGGAACCCAGGACAAAAACAGAGAGTTGATATGGGCAAGAAAGGCAATCAGTCTTTTGTCCAAATACCCACGGCTAAATTGAAAGATCGGATTGAACAGCTGTGCAAACTGCACGGTATTGATTTTGTAGAAACTGAAGAAGCGTACACTTCAAAATCTTCATTCTTTGATGGTGACGAATTGCCGAAACATGGTGAGAAACCCATAGGCTATAAACCATCTGGGAAAAGAGTGAAGCGGGGATTGTACCGTACTGGAAATAAAAATTGGTATATCAACGCAGATTGTAACGGTGCTGCTAATATTCTGCGTAAAGTAAACACGATGTTGGGTATAAACCTTGACGGAGTGTGTAGGGAGACTTTGACGGCTCCAGTCAGGCTACATCTTTGGCACGTTGCGAGTAAGCAGCCTCTGCCAAAGACGGCTTGAGCGAAAAGAATCCCCTCGCCTTCAGGCAGGGGAGGCGTCAATGCTCAAAAGAAACTTAACGAATTAGGATACAGAAAGATTAAGTTTTGTGGAAGAGCTAAGCAGCCATTTGAGCAGTTTGAACGGGAAACGGTTGATGAAGAATTAATGTTAGTCCCTAGCGTAGGGCGCGTAGTTTCCCCCCATAAGCGACGAGCACATCTCCGCAAACAACGATACGGTAAAGGTTTACAACAGTGGCGATTTATGTGGATTAAAGAAACAACGATTCATCGTCAAAAGTATCAGCTTTCAAATTGTTATAGGATTTACGAAGTTGCGGATCGTGAAAGTTAACCGCCGAGACGCAGAGTACGCAGAGGTAAGAGGTGAGAGTGCTATTGATTTCCTGAAGTTTTTATCCACCTTGAGAGGGCTAGCATTGCCAACTCTACTACTGCACTACAAGTTGTAACCGAGGTGAGCAAGCACTATCATTATAGAAATAACCCATTAGCAAGCGAAACGGTGAAAAGGAGCTGCCATCATGTTGCGGAAGCCTAAAAAAAGTTGGAACCCTTCTATTTGGGCTAGCTGGAAACCCTTCGGCATTGGCGAGCAGTATCCGAATAACTACTGGGAAGTGTTTAGGGCTGTGTTGGAAAACGCTGACAATTTGCCTTATGCTTGGGAAATCCTAAACAAAGGAGTTTGCGATGGTTGTGCTTTGGGAACAACGGGGATGAAGGATTGGACTGTAGATGGCATCCATGTCTGCAATGTTCGTCTGCGGTTGTTACGCCTCAATACAATGCCAGCACTCGACCCCACACTCCTCGCCAATGTCTCTGAGTTACAAAAGAAAAGCGGTGCTGAATTACAGTCCATGGGACGACTTCCTTATCCCATGAAACGCGATCGCACGGAACTTGGTTTCAGTCGCATCACTTGGGATGAGGCTCTGGACTTAATTGCCAAGCATATCCAAGCCTCTACACCGGATCGCCTTGGTTTCTACTTCACCAGTCGGGGGACGGTCAACGAAACTTACTACGCCACTCAAAAAGCCGTGCGGGCAATGGGAACTAACAATCTTGACAATGCTGCCCGTATATGCCATTCCCCCAGCACCAACGCTTTGAAATCCACTATCGGAGTTGCTGCAACCACCTGTTCCTACAAAGACTGGATCGGAACCGATTTGTTAGTTTTCATTGGTTCCAATGTCGCCAACAATCAGCCCGTTACCGTGAAATATCTCCATTGGGCGAAAAAAGCGGGTACAAAGATAGTCGTGATTAACACTTACCGCGAGCCAGGAATGGAACGCTATTGGGTACCATCAATTCCTGAAAGCGCTTTGTTTGGTACAAAGTTTGCTGAAGATTTCTTTTTGGTGAATATTGGCGGAGACATGGCTTTCTTGAATGGTACAATGAAGCACGCGATCGCCAATGGTTGGATTGACGAGTCTTTTATCAAAAACTACACCACCAATTTTGACGAACTCAAAGCATTTCTCGATACGCAGTCTTGGTCCGAACTCGAGCAAATTTCTGGCGCGACTCGCGACTCTATGTATGCCTTTGCCAAAATGGTTGGCGAAGCAAACAAAGCTGTCTTTGTCTGGAGTATGGGCATTACTCAGCATGAGTGTGGG
Organism: Scytonema hofmannii PCC 7110; assembly: GCF_000346485.2. Classification (NCBI taxonomy): domain Bacteria; kingdom Bacillati; phylum Cyanobacteriota; class Cyanophyceae; order Nostocales; family Scytonemataceae; genus Scytonema; species Scytonema hofmannii. The sequence continues at coordinate 2,476,723 of NZ_KQ976354.1, read as the reverse complement.
GAAGATAATGTTCGCGCAATTATTAATCTAGCTTTGACGAAGGGATTTGTTGGTCGAGAAGGGTGTGGTTTGATGCCAATTCGGGGACACTCTGGAGTTCAGGGGGGTGCAGAAATGGGATGTTATGCCACCACTTTCCCAGGGGGAAAACCTATCACCCCGGAAAATGCAGCGTCTATCAGTGAAGTTTGGGGTTTTGAAGTTCCCACGACTCAGGGGTTAATTGCTTCTGAAATGATTGATGCTGCGGCTGAGGGCAATTTAGATGTTTTGTTCTCTGTAGGCGGAAATTTTTTAGAGGTTTTGCCAGAACCAGATTATGTGGAAAGAGCTTTAAAGCGCGTACCTCTGCGGGTTCACATGGATATTGTTGTATCCAAACAAATGCTTTTGGAATCCGTTGAGACGGTGGTAATTTTACCAGCAACGACTCGTTATGAAATCCCAGGGGGAGTCACAGAGACAAATACAGAACGCCGTGTCATTTTTAGCCCGGAAATTCCGGGTTCCCGTATTGGGGAGGCGCGTCCAGAATGGGAAGTGTTTCTGGAGTTAGCAAAGCGAGTGCGTCCAGATTTAGCAGAGAAGTTACACTTTCACAACACCAGTGCAATGCGCCAAGAGATTGCTCAAGTGATTCCTCAGTATGCGGGAGTTCAACATTTGAAGGAAGCGGGCGACCAATTTCAGTATGGCGGAGCGCATCTGTGTTTTGGTTGGAACTTCCCAACACCCGATCGCAAAGCCCGATTTTCTGTGCTGACTCCTCAAGAACGGTATCTACCAGAGGGTTATTTCTGGGTGACAACACGCCGTGGTAAGCAATTTAACAGCATGGTACAAGAACGCAAGGATGCTATTACTGGCGCAGTGCGATCGGCTGTACTTATGAGTGGTGTCGATGCGGAGAAGTTGGAGCTTCAAGATGGGGATGCGGTGATGCTGAAAAATGACATTGGTGAGTTTAGGGGACAGGTGTATATCGCACCCGTTATGCCAAGAAATTTACAAATTCATTGGCCAGAGGGAAATGTCTTGTTAGATAAAAGCAAGCGATCGCCAGAAGTAGGTATTCCCGATTATAACGCTGTTGTGCGTTTGGAAAAGGTCTTCTCTAGTGGTAAAATTCCAATAATTACTCCTTGAGGTAGATAGATTTATAAATCGATCTCCTCAAAATAAGGTAGTACTTGAACTCTCCACGCTTGAAAAATTCGATGACTGAGGTGAAAGCTGGGATTTCTGATAGTCCCTCTCCTGTAGAGAGTCAAGAAATAGTTCCGTTATCAGAGAGTGAGGAGCGATTTCGGTTGGTGATAGAAGCATCACCCGATGGATTTATCATTCTGCGTGGCGTCCGGGATGTCGCAGGAGCGATCGCCGACTTTACTATCGAATACACCAATCCAGTTGCTGCAAGAGGTTTGAACGGTACACCAGAAGAGTTACTCGGTCAGTCTTTACTGCACCTCTTTCCCGATAGTAAAACCAGTGGAATTTTTGAGCGCTACGTGACAGTCGTCGAAACTGGCATTTCGACAACTTTTGAGACATTTTACGACAACAAAGCTCTGACAGGGTGGTTTCGGAACGTCGTTGTGAAGTTAAACGACGGGATAGCAGTTTCCTTTAACGATATTACCGAACGCAAACAAGCAGAATTGTCACTGCAACAACAAGAGCAAAATTTTAAGGTCGCCTTGCAGCAGCGAGAAGTCGAACTGCTTTTGCTCACAAATGCTGTACCTGTTCTCATTTCATTTGTTGATGCTGAACAGCGTTACCGCTTTAACAATCAGAAGTATGAGGAGTGGTTTGGGCGAGCTGCGACTGAAGTGAACGGAAAGCATCTCAGAGAAGTGTTGGGCAAAGCGGCATATGAAGTTATTCATCCTTATGTCGAGCAGGTACTCTCAGGGCAAAAGGTTACCTTTGAGAGCAGAATTCCTTATAGCGCAGGTGGCACGCGTGATGTCATTGCTACTTACGTTCCTCACTTCGATTGCCAAGGAAATGTTGAAGGTTTTGTGGTATTGGTAAATGATATCACCCACCGCAAGCAAGCAGAAGAGACACTACGGCAGAGTGAAGAAAGACTGAGAATTGCTCAAAAAGCAGCTAACGCTGGTGTGTGGGACTGGGATATCACCACTGATCGCGTCACTTGGTCAGAAGAATACTATCGTCTTTATGGTCTCGATCCAGCAATCACCCAGCCTTCTTATGACAATTGGTTAAGTTCAATTGTTGAACAAGACCGCACGCACGCAGATCGAGCAGCACGTGAAGCGCTAGAGCATCAAATCGATCTCAATGTTGAATTCCGCATTCTCCACCCAACACAAGGGGAGCGATGGCTAACGGCGATCGGGCAGACGTTTTACGATGACAACAAGCAACCCAAACGCATGACGGGCATTGCGCTGGATATTACCGAGCGCAAATTTGCAGAACAAGAACGGGAGCAATTATTAGAACGGGAGCGTGTCGCGAGGGAACAAGCCGAAACTGCAAACCGACTCAAAGATGAGTTTTTAGCTATACTATCTCATGAGTTGCGATCGCCCCTCAACCCAATTCTGGGATGGGCAAGGCTACTCCAAACTCGCCAATTCGATCAAGCGAGTGCAAAGCAAGCGTTAGAGACGATCGAACGCAATGCCAAGTTGCAAATTCAACTAATTGACGACTTGCTTGATATCTCACGCATCTTGCGCGGCAAAATGATGCTGAATGTTTATCCGGTGAATTTGGTGGAAGTCGTTAATGCAGCTTTAGAAACTGTACGCCTATCAGTTGAGGCAAAGGACATTGAAATTCAGAAGGTCGTAGCAGGCGACATTGGTCTTGTCTCAGGTGATTCGGGGCGCATACAACAGATTGTGTGGAATTTACTCTCCAATGCCGTGAAGTTCACACCATCTGGAGGACAAATCGAAATTCGGCTTGAACAAGTTGGCACCAATGCTCACATTCAAGTCAAAGATACAGGGAAAGGTATCACTCCAGAGTTTCTCCCACACGTGTTTGAGCATTTTCGACAAGAGGATAGCACAACGACCCGACAATTTGGTGGTTTGGGGCTAGGATTAGCGATCGTCCGGTATTTAACTGAACTGCATGGCGGCGTCGTTAAGTCAGACAGTCCCGGAGAAGGATTGGGCGCAACGTTTACAGTTTCACTGCCACTGCTGAAGCATGAAAACGGCGGAAAAACAGATGTGGCTGCATCTGCAAGCGCTGTGGATGATACTTCCCAACTCGCTAATTTGCGAATTTTAGTGGTGGATGATGAAGCCGATATGCGAGAACTCATTTTCACAATTCTAGAACAAACTGGAGCAGAGATAAAAGTCACAGCATCCGCATTTGAAGCTTTGGAAGTTTTTACATTATTCAAACCCGATCTTTTGATCGGCGATATTGGTATGCCAGAAATGGATGGGTATGAACTTATACGTCAATTGAGGAGTTTCCCCCCGGAACACGGAGGCGGAATTCCAGCAATTGCCCTAACGGCTTATGCGGGAGAGCGCGATCGACTCCGGGCTTTGGCTGCAGGATTTCAGAGGCATATTGCAAAACCCGTTGAACCAGAGGAGTTGATAGAAGCGATCGTCACTTTAAAAATTTCCAAGCAATAAAATGTCTCTTTTTCTTGAGACTATCACTTCGCCCGTTTGTTTCAAGTTTGTCACCTTTTTGTTCTAAGTTTGTCTAGCGTTTACTGCTTAACTTAAATATATACAAATTTATTTAATGGGCTGAAACTTTCATTTACAGACTCCACACATATTAAAGTTAAATCAGAAGAAACAAGTGTTTTACAGGGTAAGATTTCAGAGACAGTAGATATGCTTATAAATAAGCTTTCTATCGGATCTGAAAATAACATCAAAATCAGAAATATACTTGGATTTCTTGTACTACTTATTGTTAGTTCTTTAAGACTCAGCAAGTTCTGATAGGAATACATCCTCTAAAGTTATAACCAATTTCCAACTAAGACAAAGGGGGCCCAATAAAAAGGGTGAGAAAAATTGGCATCGTGCAAAAATGTTAACTGAGTTTGTCGCAAAGCTTCCGCTTTACCAATTCCTGGTTGTCTGAGATGTTTATAAAACTGTGACATAAATTTGGCTGTAGATTGATCTTTCACAGCCCAGAGTGTCGCCAAGGTACTACGTACACGTGAATGAACTGCTATTCCCGCCAATCCCAAGATAGCGCGATCGTCCCCTTTAGCTGTTTGACAGGCGCTCAGAACCAATAACTCTACTGGTTGAGTTTCGTCTTCATTTCTAGACTTAATTAATTCACCCAATTCTTTGACTTTAAGCTTGCTATCCCAGGTCAGTATAAAAGTGTCATCAGATCTACTACTAAACTGACCGTGAGTTGCTAAATGTAAAATTGAAAAAGGCTTTGATTGAACAGCTTTTTGTAGGTTACTGCTAGTAAATTTTTCATTCAAAAGGAGTTGAGTAGAAACTTCTGAGACAATCTGTTTGATTTCCAAATTGACTCCTGGCAAAGCTTTAAACCCTTGACGTGCTTTACTCAATCCTGCTGTCATCATTTTTAAATTATCTCCTTTGAGCGATCGCGCCTGCAATAACTGCATCCCTGGAGAGAGAGCAAGACTATATTTTTCCACTAAAAACTGTTTGCCATCATGTAAAGCAGCCATTGGCAAAGTTCGCAAAGAGCCATCTAATACAAATGCTAAAGTTTTTACTCCACTCTTGGCTAATTCAGACTCTACAGGACGAATCAGCCAATTGTATAAAGATTGATATAAGCGTAAGCGTTCTTCTTTAGAGTAAGCAAGATTGAGGGACTGTCGCATCTGTTTAAGACTGTTTTCGAGCTCCGTTTTAGATAAAAAAGTTTTATAACTTAAAAGAGGCTTTCCAGGAATCGATACAATGACTTCCAAGCGATCGGGTAAAATAATCGGATAAATAATTGCAGCAGTCTTGTCGATTTGGTCAATTTGCTGTGGTTTAGCTTCTAAACAAGCTTCCCGAAAGAAGTTGTCTAGTTCGGCTAACTGTAAGGCTTCAATTGTTTCCCGCGCTTGGACTAAATTCTCTTGACTGGGCTTGGATTGTAGCAACAAATCCACTAACTCTCGATAAACTGGCTCTACACTCTCTTGAAAAGAGAATTGCACATCTTGATTAATCGACACCAAGTCACTACGCAAAGACTTGAGAGTGTTAACGGCTAAATCGTATGCTACTAGAGCCGCTTTAGTATCTCCTTGAATTTTACGAATGCGCCCAATTTGCCAGTAAGCTTGATAAGAGATGTCAGAAGCATGAATCGCCTCAGCAATCTGTTGGGCTTGTTCTGTGACTTGCAACGCCAGATCTAACTGTTGTGTCTGGAAATACAATCCTCCTAACTTAACTAAAGCATAGGCTTTGGCTCGCGTATCTCCCAAAGTTTCTGCTTGTTGTATCCCACGAGCTAATACCTTTGCTGCTTCTTGATATTGTGTAGCTTTTCCTTCGTGTTTTTGTGCCAATTGAGAAAGACTGCGAGCAAAGTTAACAGCTGCATAAATCGATACGCGAGAGGGAGGGAGGCTGTTTAGTTGAGATTTTATTGATGCTAATAAAGATTGAGCCTGTACCCATTGTGATGTTTCTGTATAAAGGCTCAATTGGTTTAATTGTGCTTTTAGTTGCACTTGGGGGTTAGTTGTTTTTACGGTCGCTTGTTGGTAATAACTTAATGCTACTTGGTTTTGTTGTAAGTCTCTTGCCGTATTTCCCAAGCTAAAAAGAATTTGACTGCTGTCTGCACGAGAGTTAAGGCGATGACTCATTGCCAAACTTTGTTCTAAAATCTCCTGAGATTCTTGTAAATTTCCTACCATTTGTAAAGCTACCCCCAAACTTTGCAAGGCTTGCATTTTTAGTAGGGAATCAGGTAGGCTTTGAAACTGCTGAGTGATATTTGCTAATAGACTTTGCGCCTTTCGATAATGTCCCAAAGATTTTAGTGCTTGTGCTTGGTTAATTTGACTACCTGTTTTTCCTACTAAATCGCCAGCAGCCGCATAAGCTCGTTCAGCTTCTTGCCAACTTTTCAGGGCGTCTTCCCCTTTTCCTTGTACCAGCTTGAGATTTCCTAAAGTATTTAACGCTACAGCCAGAGTACCTGGATATCCTTCTTTTTGTTTTAAGAGATTAAGACTGTTAACAATTGTTTTCTCTGCCTTGTACAACTCTCCTAAGTTCTGATACGCCAAGGAAAGATATGATAAGCTCTTTGCTTGATTTGTCGTATCACCCTCTCCCTGAAAACTCATAGCCGCTAATTCCCAAAATTTAGCCGCAGCAGCAAATTGTCCCGCATCAAACAAAGTTCTCCCTCTATCCAATTGGGATTTGGCATCTTTGATTGGAAATTGTCCATTATTACTGGCATCAGAGGCTACCCAAGATGCAGTCGTATGAGTTTTTAACTTCGGACTTAAATCAGCTTGTGCGATCTCTGAAAAACTACTTATTAGTAGCAAAAATGTGAGTAAATTCCTGCCAGAACTATACTTTGCCAATCTCCTCAATATGCATTTTGTAGACATATTATTCCCTCATTTTTTTTATTTGAGTTTGGTCTCTATTATTTAACAAGAATTTCAATTAAAAATTCCGTTCCTTGTCCCAACTCCGAACAAAAGTAAAGTTTACCTTTATGTTTTTGTTCTATGATTTCTTGAGAAATTGATAATCCCAATCCAGTTCCTTTCTCTACAGTTTTTATAGTGAAAAATTGTTCAAATATTCTTGAACCAGGGGGAGCATCCCTATTTGGAAAAAACATGCTTGTGATTGAAATCACGCCTAGACAGACCAAGTCCGCGAACGCGGACTTCTTATAAAGTCCACGCAGGTGGACGAGCGTTTGTATAGCAAGAGAATTCCATTCTTGCAGGCTTTTGGCAAATTCAGGATGCTCCCGAACTAGGAGATTTCACCTGACTAACACCGATCGCTGGTCACTGGTCACTGGTCACTGGTCACTGGTCACTGGTCACTGGTCACTGGTCACTGGTCACTGGTCACTGGTGCATTGGCGATCGCATTCAAACCCACTGCATTTAACAGTTGTTGCCAAGAAGCTTTTACAATCGGGTTATTTGGCTCAGCTTGCATTAAGTTAGCAAGTTCAAAAATAGTATCATACCAAACACCATGTTTGGCTAAGTGAGAAGCCAATTCTAGAGAAGGAGATAAGTTGCTTTGATTTTTTAAGCCGACAGGGTTTTGAACTCGCTGAATCCATCCACTGACTAGTGGGCTATCTGGCTCTAATTCAGCTGAGCACATGATTGCCAAAGACCATTGATAATTCTTCCCTGTCTTGATTCCCGGTATGGAATTAGGGAGTTTGATTACCATCACGCCCGGTTTTGCAGGTAAATTGATAGTTTTTTGGTAGTGGTTTATAGCTTGCTCATCTTGCACGCTAAACAATGCTTGTTTGGCGGTAGTAGGCGGAATGTAGACCAATATTACTGGATGCTCTTTTACAGTCAAGCCTATTCCGCTTGATGGAAGTAAGGGGATAACCGAGGCTGTCAACCCTACTTTTTGAGTCGTAAAGCAGTTGTCACCAACTCGCGAAGATCCTCCTGTTGATTGCCTTGGTGCAGATACTCGTGGAGGTTTGAAAGTGACTTGAGCAGCCTCCAGTCCAGCCCAAGTAGGGGTTAAAAACAATGACATGAACAAAGAGCTTCCCAAGAGGTGGGATTTGAGTACAGAATTACACTGATTTGGCATATACTGTAATGTCTGTTGAGAGTTCTTCAGGGAATTCAAATCTTAATATCTACGCTTTACGCACCCTGTGTTCATTAAGATAGCGTTGATTCTAACATTTTGCTATCTTTGGGGTTCATCTTAACCTAAAGCAGGTATTTTTGCAAAAATAAAAAATTGTTTCTTGAACAAAATCGTAATTTGCGGACTTCATGAAGTTAAACTCACGTTCGCGTAGCGTGTGCTTTGCACAAAATAGGATGCACGAAGTGCATAGGTGGTTTGTCTGTGTAGCTGCGACTTCCAGTCACCAAGGCAAGTAGAAATTAGTATATCCTTTATCATGCCACATTAAATCGTTTTTCTTTCTGTTTCCACAGAAATTATAATTTTTTTTAATTGATTTATAATATGAAAATTTCCACACTGAACGAAGCGAGCAAAGGTCTGAAAAAGCTGCACCATATACTTCTGAACTTTGATTTTTGGATGTTAAATTCCTGCCCTATCGCAATAGATGTAGAGATTAATTTTAACTATAGTATATTTACTTATAAGATAAAATCCGGGTACTCTAATTTTTTAGAGTAAATATAAACGTATCATTATTGATGAATGTAACGGGATAGTCAGTGAAAAGATTTTCAGAAATCGAAAAATAAACTATTTCTTTGTAGCTACAAACTTGCCATGAAAAGCATTAGCAATCAAAAGTCTCTCATATACGGTCGTGGAAATAAGAGCGAGCCAAACACTCGTTTAAGAAAGTTGTCTTTGCTAACATTACTTTTTTTCATTGCGGATATTGGTAATTCAACGCTAGCACAAGCACAAATTGCATACACGACTAGCTCAACAACAAAGCCAAAATTCCAAATATCTTATGGACCTGAGACCACTTTAGACCAAATGATTGGAATTGAATTGGCAGCCAATGTTTGGGCAGAATTCTTAGCGGATGATGTTACCATTAAGCTTTTCGCGACAACTACCAATCAGATTCCTCAAGATGTTTTGGGAAGTGCAACAGCAGAAATGTCAGTACCCCAAACTTCATACCAAACTTTTCTCTCTAAATTGTCTACAGACCAAAAATCGCCAAATGATGCAACTGCCTACACAAACTTTCAAAAAGGAGGAGATGATGATGATTCTGGGTTAAATGTGATGGTTGGCGATCGCGTAGTATCAAACATTGATTACCTCCAATCTACTCGTGCTAATGCCAAAGCTTTAGGGCTACTGTCCAGCAACGATTCTGGTTTTGACGGTCACATTGTTTTCAATAAACTGAATGACTCAAACATTCCATTGAAATGGAGCTATAACTTTACCAGTAATCTGATTCCGTCTGACCAATTAGATTTTTTAAGTACGGTCGTACATGAAATGGGTCACACTCTAGGTTTTATCAGTGGGGTGGATAATCCCAACTTAAAATCGGCAATCAAAAACAAGAAAACTACGGGTAAAAGCATAACGGATTCTGTTTTGGAAAAAAGTATGACTCCACTAGACTTATACCGCTTTTCCACTCAAAGCAAAGACAAGATTGTATCGGGTGATGATGATAGCCCTAGTACCAAGGGAATACCAGACCTATCAATAGGTAAAGATCCTTTTTTCACCTTGAATAGAGGCGTTTCAAAAGTTGAGGACATGGCAACAGGAGAAGACCCTACACTAGGTGGAGATGGAGACCAAGCCTCTCATTGGAAACAAGACAAAAATGCTATCATGGAGCCTTATCTAGGGACAGGTAAGAGAGAGGCGATCGCAAGCACGGATCTCATTGCATTGGATTTAATTGGTTGGGATGTGCGATCGCCAGCTTTGCAACTAGACCAATTTGCACCTATCTTACCAACTTTATACAACCAAGCCAAAGCTACAGCAGAATCCAAAATTGCAAATTCTTCTACCTGGATTTTGAGTGCTCCGCCACCACTTGTAAATCCTATAACTGTGGACGGCAATAACAGTGATGATGATGACGATGATGATGATACCCCGCCCTCACTGTCTTTGCAAGACTCTGCGCTAACAGAGTTCTGTAATTTATTAGAGAACTACAACACATCTGAATGTATAAGATGGCGAGCTTCTGGTTCTGAAAAATGGAAACAGTATTATGAAAAATTAGGTTTAAAGCAAAGGTGGCAACCAAATCCACTCATTACCTCCGCTCCTAAATCTGTGCCAGAATCATCTGCTACTTCAAGTCTACTAGTATTAGGTGGATTATTAGCTCTGCGTCTAAGAAAAAGAATCGTGCAAGGCAAAATCAACTCCCCAATAGTGAAAAAAACAAGGTAGTGGAGGATTATATCTTGTCACGAGTTTGTCACCAGAGAAGACGTAATATAGTCAGTAATTTCAAATCAGATAGGTCTATCTTGAACTAAGGAAGTCTTATCTAGAGCATTGGTCTTTAATCCCCCCAGAGTCCGGTTTCTTTCAGTTTAGCCTATGAGATATCAATCTTTGCGCGTCTAGAGAAATCGGATTTTTCCCTCTTGAATTGGAACTTTAAGTACTGTAGGTAGGTCTATGCCGCACACAAGCTTTATGTGGTGGGCTTTAGCCCTACCTACGTGTGGTTCAAAAATCAAATAGGATTTCTATATGTTTTTTAAGTTGACAACAATTTTACAGGAAACTTTGTATTTACTTTTTCAAAAAAAATCCCTATATAATCTTATTACTATTTCTCTAGTTTGGAATACCTCATTACCAGCTAGAGCACAAACTCAAATAACGCCAGATGGTAGCTTACCCACCAATATTAACAATATTGGTGAGGGAGTTTATGAAATTACTGGAGGTGGACAACCCAACAACAGTACCAATCTTTTCCACAGCTTAAAAGATTTCTCCATAAAATCGGGAGATACAGCTCGATTCGTTCATCCTCAAGGTATTGAGAACATTATCACCCGGATCGTTGGTGGGTTGCCTTCTCAAATTAACGGCACTATTCAAACACTCATAAAAGGTACCGCAGATATTGGTCGTGCCAACTTCTTCTTGATCAATCCCAGTGGTATTATCTTTGGAGAAAATGCTCGTTTAGATATAGGTGGTTCTTTTTTTGCCACTACTGCAGATAAAATAAAATTTGCTGACGGTACGGAATTTGTCGCCACTAGCCCTACAGCCAATCCACTGCTCACAATTAGTGTTCCCATTGGGTTGCAATACGGGTCAAATCCTAACAGTAGTATTCGTGTCAACGGTAACGGTCACAATTTAGGATTCTCTGTTGATTCTGATTATGTAGATCGCAGTAATCGTCCATTAGGATTGCACTCTGGAACCCAAACAGGTAAAACCATCGCTTTGGTAGGAGCGAATGTGGTTTTGGATGGTGGAAATATTACCCTTCCACAAGGGAGAGTAGAAATTTGGTCAGTCAACAATGGTGAAGTTTCTTTAATCAACAAAAACCAACAACTACAACTTGAACCAGGGCAAGGAATTAATTATTCTGATATAGAATTGTTGAATGCCGCATCTATTGATACCAGTGGCAACAGTGCAGGTGGCATACAACTGCGAGGAAAAAACATTAGCCTGACCAATGGTTCAGTTATTTTCACAGACACGCTCGGGAATGGGACTCCAGGAACACTCAATGTCTTGGCTTCTGAAACCATAAAGGTACAAGGGATAGTTGATAATCCCAACAGTCAATATTACAGCGGTATCTTTGCTGATGTTGCACCAGACGCAACAGGAAATGGCAGCAAGATCGCGATCGACACTCAATCCTTGCTCTTGATGGATGGGGGTCAAATACAAAGTGCCACTTATGGGATTGGTTCTGCGGGGGATTTAGATGTGAAAGCGAAAGATATTCAACTGATTGGCGATTCTCTACTAGGAGCAAGTGGTCTATTTTCCCCAGTCACACCAGGAGCCACTGGCAATGGAGGTAACTTAAATATTGAAACTGAAAGTTTAAGAGTTTTAGCGGGCGCTCAGATGATCGCAACGACCTTTGGCTCTGGTAATGCTGGAGAGTTAACTATCAAAGCGAATGATATAGAAGTCAAAGGTGTTGCAGAATATACAGACATTTTTACTGGTGAAAGTGTAGAAGACCCCAGTATACTTGCAGCCACAGTCGAAAAAATCCCAGGATTTTCCAATTCTGGCACTGGTCGGGGTGGAAATGTAAAGATTCAAACCCAAAATTTGCGTCTTGTGGAAGGTGGTCAAATAGCGTCTACAACCTTTGGCTTGGGAGATGCGGGGAATTTGCAAGTGAACGCTAACAATGTTGAATTGATAGGGGTTAGCAAAACAACTCGGAGTGGATTATTTGCTAGCGCTATCCAAGAAAGTGGTGATGGAGGTAACATCACACTTACTGCTAATCAATTAACTATTCGTGATGGCGCGACTATCAGTGTGAGCAACTTCCAGAGTCAAAACAAACTTCCTCCTGGTACAGGGACGGCTGGTAGTATTCAGATGAATGTCCCTTCTATACTCATGAAACAAGGCTCAATGACTGCCGATACAAACGCTGGCGATTTTGGCAACATTACAATCCAATCGCAAAACATGATAATGCGTCAAGGAAGTAGGATTAGTACCAACGCCCTTAACAGTTCTCGTGGTGGGAATCTTACCATTTCTACTAATACTTTAGTCGCTATAGAAAATAGTGACATAACTGCAAATGCTCAAAAAGGTTTTGGTGGAAGGGTTGTCATCAATTCCCAAGGTATTTTTGGTGACCAGGTTCGCCAACAACAGACTTTAGAGAGTGATATCACCGCTTCTTCCGAACTAGGACCGGAGTTTAATGGTACGGTACAAGTCAACACTCCAGATGTAGACATTTCTCGCGGGTTAGTGGAACTACCAACAAGTTTAACCGATCCCTCCCAACGAATCACAACAGGTTGCCCTACGGCAGCAAGAGACAATAGTTTAGTCTTTAGTGGACGAGGTGGATTACCAGAAAATCCTGATAATACATTACGAGATCAGACTTTATGGTACGATGTGCGGAATTTGCCAGACTCACAAAAAGCAGAAAATCAACCCCAAACAATTAACAAGCGGTCTGATAGAGGGCAAATGCTAGATGAAAGCATTGTGGAAGCAAAAGGATGGGTGATGAATTCTAGGGGCGAGTTGGAGTTGGTGGCCGTCGTGCCTAATGCTACTGCTAATTTGCCAGTTCTCAGTTGTGATGAAAGTTGACACTCACCGCACTAAACTTTCTTAAATCGAGGTGCAATATGAACATACCGTTGGCATCCTCATAGCTATACGTTCGCTCATTTTTGAAGAGCAAGAGGAATTAATGCCTTCCCGCCATAAGATTACCGATCTTCTTCTCCTCTTACTCCCTTGCTCTTTGCGTCTTTGCGGTTCATTTAATTCAGTAATCTTTGAGCGGGATAGGAGTAGTTTGTTAGAGGATGTTTGTAAAGTCTCAATTCATACTTGCCTTTGCGAATATAATTCGCCCCAGACTTTTAAAACATCCTCTCAAAGATTTCCAATGAATCTTAACAAACTCAAATTAGCATCTCCGATCTCTAACTTATTAAGCTCAATTGCTATCTTTTTCTTATCTAAGGATGTGCGATCGGTCTTTTTAAAAGCCGACACGCTAACATTTAGTTCTATTGTAAGTAGGTTGGCGCAAATAATCATTACTAGTTTGTAGTGGCGATGCATGCGCTAAAGCGCTACTACGAGCCAAATACAGAGATTTTACTTTTCGTTACATAGTTTGGTTTTTTCTCGCCTACTTACTTAGCAATGGACATATTTATGTCGCCTTTTTGTGAATGCATTCATGCAACTGCAGTTGTGGAAAAAACTTTCTGTGAAACATGACTTGCCGCTTTAATCATATCGGCTGCCTTTTCACCAATCATAATTGTGGGTGCGTTTGTGTTTCCTGTTGTAATGGTTGGCATAATTGATGCATCTACGACACGCAAACCATCTACCCCACGGACTCGCAGTTCTGGGTCTACCACTGCTAATGAATCAGTTCCCATTTTGCAAGTGCCGACAGGGTGGTATACAGTATCGCAGACTTCACGGACATAAGCTTGGAGTGCTTCATCGCTCTGCTTGTCAACCCCAGGTGCAACTTCTTCACCTCGGAACTCATTAAATATTTCTGTTTGAAACAACTGACGGATAAGTTTGACTCCTGCAACCAGCTTTTGCAAATCGGATTCACTCTGGAGATAATTCATCTGAATGACAGGTGAGTCTTTAGCAGAAGCAGAACGCAAATGAACACTGCCACGACTTTGGGGATGATTCAAGCACACTGTAGTGACGAATCCTGCACCTTCACGAGCATAGGCAGGAGGAACCCACAAAACAGGAGCTGAGAAAAATTGCAAATCTGGCATAGCATCTAAATTGCTCTTGCTATGTAGGAACAATCCGGCTTCTGCAATATTGCTACTTGGCGCGGGTTCCAAAGCCTGAGTTGACTGATGTGCTACTGGAACATGAAGGTGATCTTGGAGGTTCTGACCGACACCTGGTAAATTAACAATTACAGGAATACCGAGCGATCGCAAGTGTTCTGCTGGTCCAATCCCTGAGAGCATGAGCAGTTTGGGTGAATCGAAGACACCTGCACAGAGTATGACTTCCCGATCGACCCTGACTTGGTGTATTATCCCATTGTGCTGATATTCTACGCCAACTGTGCGTGTTCCCTCTAATAGTAAGCGGGTGACTAATGCTTCGGTTGTGACAGTTAAATTGGGGCGATGGAGAATTGGCAGTAAAAAAGCCGATGCTGTACTTTCTCGCTTACCATCTTTGATTGTTAACTGATAAAGTCCTGCGCCTTCTTGTTGTGCGCCATTGAAGTCAGGATTCTGCTCGTAACCCAGTGCGATCGCGGCTTCCACAAATTTTTGTGATGTTACCGCCGGAGCCACTGGATCGGTGACGCTTAGGAGTCCATCGACTCCATGAAATTGGGACGCGCCTCGCTGCTGGTTTTCAGATTTCTTGAAGTAGGGCAACACATCTTGGTAGCTCCAACCTGGATTGCCTAACTCTTGCCAGCGATCGTAATCGTGACGGTTGCCACGGATATAAATCATGGCGTTAATCGAACTGGTTCCACCTAAAACCTTACCACGGGGACAATAGAGTTTGCGCCCATTGAGGTACGGTTCGGCTTCAGTGAAATATGCCCAGTCCACCTCAGTACCCCATAGTTTAGTCCAGTCTAAGGGATTCTGAATTTCTGGTTTGGTATTAGGACCACCAGCTTCCAGCAATAATACAGTTGTGTTAGAGTCTTCTGTAAGACGGTTGGCAACGACACAGCCTGCCGAACCCGCACCAATAACAACATAATCGTATTGAGTCATTTTTTTAACAATTTGTAATGTAGTTTAAGAAGAAATCAATTGCAATCCCTTTTATTGATTTCTTTAACATTACAGCGATTTGATTGAACATACAGCATCAAATCAGAAAATTGAGTTTCCGAAATTGGGTGCAATACATAAAAAATTTATGGAACCGCAGATGAACGCCGACGAACGCGGATGAATCTGTACTTTATTCAACATACATCGTCAACAGAGGAAATTAGTTTTCCAATTTTGGAAAGTCCATGTTTGTTAAGCGTGGAACTCCCGCTCGAACAGTTAAAATCAGGATATCTTCCATTGTGTGAGGTCGTTTATGCCATCACCGTTTCCAGGAATGGATCCTTACCTGGAGCAGCCAATTTTCTGGTCAGAGTTCCACAGCCGTCTGATTGTGGCGCTTGCAGATACCATTGCGCCAAATTTGTTCCCTAAATACTACGTTGGGGTAGAAACTCGCACCTATCTTGATAGTTCTGATGAGGAACTACTCATTGGAATTCCGGACGCGGTTGTTCTTTCATCAGCAGGTAAGCAATCTTCAAAACAAATTAGCCATCAAGAGGCTAATCCTGTTGCAGTCCAATCTCGTCCTCAGCAAATTACTCTACCAATGCCAGTGGAAATAACAGAACGATACTTGGAAGTGAGGGAACACCGAACAGATGCCGTAATTACGGTAATTGAAGTTTTATCGCCTAAGAATAAACGCAAAGGAAAAGGACGTTCTGTTTACGAAGAAAAACGTCATGCGATTTTAGGAAGTATGTCTCATTTGGTTGAAATAGACTTGCTCCCTTGCAGATGAACCTATGGCAATGAAAGGAGTCGATCTCATAACTGATTATCGAATTGTAGTGAGTCAGTGCGATCGCCGCCCGAAAGCCGATCTATATGCTTTTACAATGCGTGAGGCAATTCCTGAATTTTTATTACCACTTAAGGAACCGCAAGAGGTCATAACTGTAAATTTACAATCTGTTGTGAGTGGTGTTTATGAGCGAGGCGGTTACGCTATCCGAATTGACTACAGACAAGCTGTTCCGCCTCCCATATCAGAACTCAATCGCCAATGGGTGGAAGAACAGCTAACATTATGGTATCAAAATTAAGGTATTTCTAAATTCTTATTGATAATTGGTTATAAATCTGAGGTAGATCCTACTAAAATTAGTTATGAACACAGAAAATTTTATGCGCTTGGCGTTGGAAGAAGCTCAGAAAGGGGATGCACCCTATGGTGCTATTCTTGTGAAAGACGATCGCGTTATTGAAAAGGCTTACAACACCGTGAAGCAAGATAGCGATCCTTCTGCACACGCGGAAATTAATGTTATACGGAAATTAACTGCCAGTCTTAAAAATCCTTCTTTGGAAGGTTATACTATCTATACAACAGGCGAACCTTGTCCAATGTGTGCAACTGCTTGTGTTTGGGCTGGTGTCTCGGAAATTATTTATGGCGCATCTATTGAAGATTTAATCTCGGTTAATCAATCTCAAATTAATATATCTTGTGAGGAAGTGATTGCTAAGAGTTTTAGAAAAATTCAGATTACAAAAGGTATTTTAAGGGAGGAGTGTCTCAAACTGTTTAGTTAGTTATTTCCCGATCGAGATAGGGTAAAAACGAATTGGCAAAAATGGCGGCTTGAGTGCGATCGCGTAAATTCAATCGGTTTAAAATATTTGTTACATGATTCTTGACAGTTCCTTCTGAGATAAAAAGTTGTTGAGCAATCTCTCGGTTACTCGCACCAGTGGCAATTAATCGCAAAACCTCTTTTTCTCTAGGAGTTAGTTCAACCAAGCCAGATGGTAAAGTTTGGGTTGAAGTTATGGGCGGAACTTGAGAGAGAAGTTTTTTAACTATCCCCGGTCCTAGTTGAGTATAACCTTTGTTGACAGCACGAATGGCAAACGCTAGCTCCTCAGAAGGAGTATCTTTCAGTAAATAGCCCGTTGCTCCATTTTGCAATGCTGCTTTTACATATTCATCATCATCAAATGTTGTGAGCACTAAAACTTTAACTTCAGTAAAACGGTTTTGTATTTCTCGTGTAGCTGCGACTCCATCCATAATTGGCATTCTAATATCCATCAAGACTACATCTGGATGTAATGTTTCAATTAAGCGAAGTGCCATTTCACCGTTTTCTGCTTCTCCCACAATTTCTAAATCTTCTTCTAGTTCCAATAATGCCTTTAATCCTTGACGGATTAAATTCTGGTCATCGGCTAGCAAAACTTTAATCATAGAATGGTGAATGCTGAAGTTTGAATGTCAAATTAATATTCATAATTCATAGTTCCCCAAGATGGGAATAGTCACTGTAATAGTGCAACCGCTATTAGGAGCAGATTGAATATGAAAATGACCTCCTAATGCCAAAGTGCGATCGCGCATACTTTTTAGTCCAAATCCCGTGGTATTTTGCTTCAAATCAAACCCCACTCCATTGTCTTGAATCTTAAGCTGTAGACTGTTATCAATCGCAATTAGTTCCAGTTTAACTTTTGTCGCTTGTGCATGTTTGTAAATATTTGTCAATGACTCTTGAATAATTCGATAGATCGGGGTACTCATTTCAACGGAAATAGGGTGAGGCAATTGGATGTGACAAATTGGAGTAATACTCGTGGAACGTTGAAGATTTTCTATTAGTCCTAAAATTGCTTCTTCTAAGGATTTTTCTTGCAAAGGATGAGAACGCATGGTAGAAACTGATTGACGCACATCTTGTAAAGCACTACTTCCCAATTCCTTTGCCCTTGCTAAAAAAGCCTTTGCCTTTTCTGGGTTAGATTGCCATAGCTTTAAAGCCGTTTCCAATTGCAGATTCAAAGCCGTCAGAGAGTGTCCCAAAGAATCGTGTATTTCACGAGCAATGCGGTTGCGTTCTTCTAAAGTTGCTTGGTTTTCGATTTGTAAAGCATACTGACGAAGTTTATCATTTGCGATCGCCAGTTTTTCTCGACTTTTCCGTTCTGATAGAACTGCATTCATCAACAGCAAAATAAAAACGAGAGCTAACCCGAATACAATCACAAAACTTAAAGTAAAAAACCAAAAACGCTCCTGTGCTATTGGTGACAGTGGTATGCGCTCTAACCGACGTCTAAATGTCAGTAAAAACAAGATAAATGATAGAACTGCACTTATCAAGCGACCGGGTAATTGAAAAATTAAACAACTACGAGTCACGAAAATAAGGTAAGGAAATGGGAAAAGCCGAGCAGTTCTCCCACTAAAAAAACCAATAATTAAAATTAAGAAAATTTCTAGAGATGTATATAATATTTTTGTAACTTTATGACCTGTGGGTAGGTATAATCCCATTAAGCCAAAAATAATTAAACTGCAAATTGTCAGTTCTGGAAATTGGTTGGGGTAACGATATGCTGGAAATGGCATCACTGCCGTAAACACAGCAAATACCAGCAAAACCCACTCTAAATAAAGCAAAAATCGAAAAGGATGATTTTTGAACTGAATTGAATGGTTCATAATTATACGATTTTAGATTTTAGATTTTAGATTTTGGATTGAGAAAGACTTGTCTGACTGAATTTTCTCCAATTCTCTTTCGTATCCTTTTTTCAAATGTGTATTAGTTGTACGTTATTATTCTTTCATAGGCAAATCTCCAATCCCCAATACCCCAATCTAAAATCCAAAATCCAAAATCCAAAATTTTCATTAAAAAGGACGTGGTTGTGCTATTCCATAACCCTGTGCATAATCTACTCCAATGACTGTGAGTTTTTTAAGAATGTCGTCATTTTCAACGAATTCAGCGATGGTTTGAATGCCCATAACGTGTCCAATTTGATTGATGGCTTCTACCATTGCCATGTCAATTGGTTCTTCAACAATATGCCTGACAAAACTTCCATCTATTTTAAGATAATCTATTGGCAGATTTTTGAGATAGGAAAATGAAGACATTCCACTGCCAAAATCGTCTAAGGCAAAACGACAACCAAGTTCTCTTAAGGATCGGATGAAACTGGCTGCTTTCGTTAAGTTCGCAATGGCGACAGTTTCAGTAATTTCAAAACACAGAATTTGTGGTGGAATCTGGTGTAACGCCAACTGTTCGCGCACAAAGCCCATAAATTGGTCATCGTTAATGCTTGCACCGGAGATGTTAATGGCATACAAACTGCTACGATTGATTTCCGATTTAGCATAATCGTTTAATTGTTCTCTTTTGTACTGTCCAAGGTAAGTAAAAAGATTGCGGATGACCCAGCGATCGATAAGTGGCATAAGATTGTAACGTTCAGCTGCTGGAATAAAAGCCATTGGAGATACTACATTGCCCTGTTCGTCAATCAGGCGTAGTAAAACCTCACAATGTTCTTCTCTAGACTGATGCGGGGTGGTGGGGACAATCTTTTGGTAGTAAAGGCAAAAACGGTTCTCTTCAAGAGCTTGAGCAATTCGCACTCCCCATTGCATTTCGCCTTGTGCTTTTTCCATTTCGCTATCGTCGGCTTGATAGATATGCACGCGATTGCGTCCGTTGTGTTTTGCTAGGTAGCAAGCTGCATCAGCCGTACTCATTACAGTACCCATATTTTGACTGTCAGCATCGATCAACACTAATCCGATGCTGACACCAATGTTAAATATTTTATCTTGCCATAGAAAACGGAATTCTTGAATGCGCTGCAATATTATATTGGCAATTCGCAATGCTGGTTCTAGAGGACAGCACTCTAGCAGGATAACAAATTCATCTCCCCCCAAACGCGCTAGGGTATCTGAGGCGCGAACTAGATTCTGCAATAGTGCCGTCACTTGGCGCAACAGTTCATCACCTGCAAGGTGTCCGCAGGTGTCGTTGACGATTTTAAATCTATCTAAATCCAAATAACACAGAGCGTGTTGCTGATTTTGTGTTTTGCCAGTGTTTAGGGCAAGTTCCAAACGACGCTCAAACTCCCGTCGGTTAAACAGCCCGGTTAAAGGATCGTGAGTGGCTTTTCCAGAAAGTTGGTGCGCCATATTGCGTGTTTGGGAAACGTCTTGAAACACCATCACTGCACCAATAATTTGACCATCGCGATCGCGAATTGGTGCTGCTGAGTCGTCAATAGGAACTTCAGTACCATCACGCGCAATCAGGATAGTATTTTTGGTAAGACTCACAATGGAACCCGAACTCAACGCTTTTTCGACTGGATTTTCTACAGTTTCTCTAGTTGTTTCGTTAATAATCTTTAACATTTCTGTCAGAGCTTTTCCTTGGGCATCTGCAAGCAGCCAACCTGTCATTTGCTCTGCAATGGGGTTCATGTACTTTATTTGACAGATGGCATCAGTTGTAATAACGGCATCTCCAATAGATTGTAGCGTTACTTGAGCTAGTTCTTTTTCTTCATAAAGTGCTTTTTCCAAACGTTTGCGTTCGGTGGTATCTCGGCCAATATAAACAAAATGTTCTAAGCCTTCTATCTGAGTTGGAAGCTTGGAAAAGGAGATGATTAACTTTTTACCTGTCTTGCTATAACAAACGATCTCACAATCTTTAAATGAGTCTAATAGAAGAGCGGAATTTATCTGACAAGGTTTACATAAAAAATTCGTTTCGCTAATAATTATTGAAATGTGTTGTAAAATTAAATCTTCTTTACTATATTCCAAAATTTGGAGAGCAGCTTGATTCACCGTAACAATCTTGCCTAAAGTATTTGTCACCAAAAGAACATCGTTTATAGATGTAATTAACTTGTCAATATAACTGAAAGCTGCAGATAAAGCATTTAAAAGATAGTTTACTAAGAAAGCATCTTCATGAACTTTTTGGAGAATCTTTTGTTCAAAAACCATCCTTTCGGTTGCATCCTCTAAGATAATGACATAACTTTTTCCAATAAAGTTAATAAATAAATCAATATACAGAGGCGACAAGATATCTTGATTGCGAACAATTCCTCTTAACTCAAACCTTTCTTGACTCTTTTCAAAAATATCAATAAGATAGTTCTCATATCCTATTAACTCAGGAAAACTATCTCGAATATCTTTTCCGGGGACTGTCTGACTAGGAGATTCCGCAAATCTTTGAGCATCTGGAGAAGTTTCTAAAATAATGAAATTTTGAGAAATAATTAAATATTCTGTATGATGTGGAATTATGAAATTTTTAAGGATAGTTGTCATAAAATTCAATTTGATAAATTATAAGCGTTGAATTCGTTTTGAGTTTCAATGTAATATTTTTATATTTTAAATCTGGTTTGAAAAATGTGCTATCAATTTGAAATTATCGGGGAAAATACTGAAAATTTTATCTCTAATAAGAAAAATTCTGAGAATTTACGGATTGACAAAAAAGTAAAAGAGGGTTTGTGACCCCAGGGATTTAAATTTATATAGCTACTATAAAGTTACTTTTTTAGAAAAGTCAAAGTCAAGAAAAATTTTTGACTTAAACTAGAATCCAGGGGAATATGACTAAAGTCATGGATAGACTCATGACTTTCTCCTCATGTAACCTTTATAAGTAAGATTTTATGCTGGTAACAGCAGGTAGGAGAAACCCAGGAGACAACTAAAGAAATGAAACTCAAAAACTTATCACTCATAGCAGGAGCCATTGCTCTGACTTTAACTGCCACTTCTTTGGCAGTCAACGCAGAAACGACCTCATCCTCACCCTTCCTTGTTGCTCAAGAACAACCTAGAGAGATGAGAGGTCCGTGGAAAAAATTGGGGCTAACAGATGCACAAAAAACCCAACTTAAGGACATTCGTCGTGTTACTCGTGAAGAAATAGACAAGATTCTGACCGAAGAACAACGAGCACAACTCATGACTACCATGAAAAATCAAAACGGTAAGCGTGGTTGGAGGGGTGCTATGGCTTCTTTAAATCTTTCCAACGAGCAGAGAACTCAAATCCGCGAAGTTATGCGATCGCAGAAAGCTAAAATGGAAGCAATTTTGACAACAGAACAGAAAGCACAGCTCGATCAATACAAGCAAGAAATGCGTGCGCGCCGTCAACAATACCAACAAAATAAGCAATAGTGGTTAGTAGATAGTGGCTCAAACTATAAATCTAACAACTAACAACCAACAAATCACCATTGTAGAGACGCGCCATGGCGCGTCTTTCCGTTTCAATAAAAAAACCATAATTGCTGTGAAGCCTGCACTCCAGCCAAAAGATTCCAAGATTGGAAACCTAATTTCCAGCTTTAACGTTGTGTGGCCTGGTGTCACCTCACATCTATTTTTGGAAGCGGCGGCTGGTGCGATCGATTCACCCAAACTGCTGATGCTCTCCGGGAAAACTTTTAGAAGCAACGGAAAATCTTAGCTTATTGAAGGAGAATCTCCCGACTAAAGGTCTGTGCAGCCTTTGAGCGATCGCGATTTGCACTAAAAATGACTGATATCACTCGTTTGAGCGCCATGTTTTGAATCTGCACCCTCTTGAGTATGCCTAGTTGTAATTCCTTTTGAATGGCTAAAGTTGAGACAAAAGCAGCACCTAGACCCGCTTGAACTGCATTTTTAATGGCTTCAATGGAACTGAATTCCATTTCAACTTTCAGACGTTGAGGATCGATGTCACCTCGAATTAGCAACCGCTCGATTGTTTTACGCGTCGTAGAATGGGAGTCCAGTGCAATAAACAGAAGTTTGTAAAGCTCTTGTTTTTCAATCGTCTCAATTTGGGCTAAAGGATGAGAGACAGGTAAAATCAGAGCTAGTTCATCTTCTGTGTAAGGAATAACTTCTAGATGTTCCAGCAATTGGGAAGGGACTTCACCCTCAACTAAGGCCAAGTCTAGTTGAGCATTCACAACACTCCAGCAAATCTGGTGAGTTGAGTGAACGTGAAGTTGGAGTGCAACCTTAGGATATTTTTGACGGAATCTGCCAATCAGGTGAGGCATCAAGTAGGTTCCAGTGGTTTGGCTGGCACCGAAGATGAGAGTACCTCCTTGAAGATTTTGTAGATCTTCGAGAGCGCGACAAGTTTCTTGGCAAAGGTTTAAAATGCGTTCTCCGTAGCTCAGTAGGAGACGGCCAGCTTCAGTTAATTGCCTGCGTCGCCCTTCTCGAACAAACAGGGGAATATGCAAATGGCATTCAAGGTTGTGAACCTGAATGCTGACAGCGGGCTGTGAAATATAGAGGTTATCAGCAGCTCGTGAAAAACTTCCCGCCGCCGCGATCGTTTTCAGAAGGCGTAGCTGTTCCAGAGTAAAAGGAAAGTTAAATATACAGGCTTGCCCGAGCAATTCCTCACCATCCATCTCATCTGGCAACGGCTGAACGGTTTTTAAGTCAGGAGAAGTGATAAATGCACGCATTAGTTATGTTTATTAAAATTTTGTTATCTTTTATAACAAATATGAAACAAAAGTCCTTACTCAGTCAATAGCCTACTGATACAGCATCCTGGCTCCACTGTTAAGAAATACTTATTTGATTCGAGATAAGTTTGGGTATGAAAACAAAGTTAAAAACTGTAACAATTATCACTTTTTGAAAATCTTATCTCTTCTAAACTTAATAAGTAGAATTACTCAAAAAAATTGAAATAAGGAAAATCCGGGCAATGACTGCTCAACTACTTGCTCCTCCATCCTCCTCTCGCTCCAACCAAATTCTTTGCTGCTATGTCAATTTTAGCAACCAGGTTCAGGTTGCTCGAATTGACAACATTCCAAACTGGTACTTTGAGCGAGTCGTGTTTCCAGGACAAAGACTTTTATTTGAAACACCAGCCAACGCTCAGCTAGAAATCCATACTGGCACAATGGCAAGTGCAATTCAATCGGATTGCATTTGGTGTCAGAGTCTGCAAGTTCATAACTCCAAGAGAGCTTAGAAGTCTTGGCTAAAAAAAACTGTTTTGTGCTCAATTCCGCTCAGAAGAAACTATATCCTACCACCTATAAAGATAACATCGTACACTGTATTCATAACCTTTCTTCAATCACCTCTTCATGCTGATTGTGTAAGCATAAAGTATGAAGCATAAAGGATGGAGGATGAAAGACTTAATGCGATCGCTACTGGCTGGAATAACTCTCAGCATGGGATTATCTTCACTGGTAATCCCAGAATCGTCTTTTGCTCAAGCAAAGCAACAAGTCTCCAATGCCCAAGTTGCGGCAATGGTAGAAGCCCTAAGACTGGCTGCACCTAAAACTGGTAGTCAAAATGACGGATATTACAGTGATTGGCAAGTCAAACCAGAAACCCTCAAAGGTTGGTCAAAAAATTGCTTGAAAAAAGAAGTCACACCTACACAGTTTGAGAACGATGTCAAGCTAGCACGTCAAGTTGTGTCATGTATTACAACTCGCGAACTGAACAAGCAATATTCTGCGACTGGCAATGAAACTGCTGCCGTGCGCGGTGTGGCTTGTTGGTGGATGACTGGTAACTATACGGGGTGCAATAGTGGATTTACAGGTGATTACGTGAAAAAGGTTGTAAATTACTATCAGCAACAGCGTTAGGTACTACAGGTTGATAAACTACAGATGCCAAAGGCATAGTATCTCGCCCCCCAAAAAATGGGGGGTCAAAGGGATTTGTTTTGGGTTGAGCCTCAACTTTCTCCTAACAACTACTCCAAGTTGGTGCGAAACTCCTTCAAAAGCTGCCCAAGATTTAGATATAAACCCAGAAATTATTAAGAATAGCCCAGTTTTACAACGCTGGCAGCGTCAAGTCCCCAATGTGTTGGAAGAAATCAAAAATGACCCCAGCTTTCCCACTAGAATCAGGCTGGGCTTATCTTACTTTCCTTCCACAGAGGAAGCATTTGGGATAAATCTTGGTGTTGAAGATGTCTCGATCAGTCGCAGTCGCTTAACCGTGAGTGGTGAGTACCAAGCAACATTTAACGGTCAGCGCGAGACTTACGGAGGAGATTTACGTTACTATCTGCGTCCTTTAGGAAGCTATATAAATATTGCAGCCGTTGCAGGTTACCGACACTTAGAAACAGATAGCTACTTAACAAATGGTGTGAATTTAGGAGTCAAGTTGCTGTTAGTGTTATCTCGTGGCGGTGCAGCAGATATTTCTTTGACCCAAAGTTGGGTCGCCCCGCGCACGAGTGAAGAAGTTGGTTTAACAACTTTGTCTGTCAGTTACGCTGTGACTCGCGACATAAGGCTATCTACAGATTTTCAGTTTCAAAATTCTAAAGAGCAGAAAGACAGCCGTGTAGGTGTAGTTTTGGAATGGCTACCTTAAGAAGGCTGTCCCGATGAAAAAATTTTCACTAGCCTTACATGAAAATCCCTCTTCCTCACTCCCCACTCCCTACTCCCTATTCCCCGTTTTCAAGGCAGTACCTAGCCTTAAGTTCAGGTTTCCAACTACCAAAATAGCTAGCTTTGACCTAGCCAAAAGTGCATAAGCTCATGTTGCTTGCAACAACTTAAGAGTAGGGGCTATGTCTTTTGACTGAACTTCTTGCGATCGCAATGGATTAATTTTGATGCGTATAATGCATCTTTTGTCAATTGATAAAATCAGCATTATAAATTCACAAAATAAATTGGTAAAAATTATGTATTTAGAAAATAATTTTAGTATGCAAGTAGCACAATGCTCTGTAGAACTACAACAAGAAATTGTAGAACGCAGACGTGCTGAAGAAGCAGCACAAGCAGCAAACCGCGCTAAAAGTGCATTTTTGGCAAATATGAGCCACGAATTGCGATCGCCACTCAATGCCATTTTAGGTTTTTCACAATTAATGAGCCGTTGCAATGACTTATCTCTCGAACATCAAGAAAACTTGCAGGTTATCATTCGGAACGGCGAACACCTGCTTACCTTGATTAACCAAGTCTTAGATTTATCGAAAATTGAAGCAGGACGAACAATTCTTAATGAAAATAAATTCGATTTACATCAATTGCTTGATGATTTGAAAAATATGTTTCAACTCACGGCTGACAGTAAAGGGTTACAGTTGTTATTTCATCGCGAACAAGAAGTTCCAAGATACGTGCGTGGTGATGAAGTCAAGTTGCGTCAGGTTTTAATCAATTTACTCTCTAATGCCCTGAAATTTACTTCTACAGGTAGAGTCACCTTTTATGTTAGAGGAGAGGAACAGAAACTCGCCCCCTACTCTTTACATTTTGAAATTTCAGACACTGGTTGCGGTATTGCTGAAAATGAGTTAAACAGTATTTTTGAACCTTTTGTCCAAACGCTTGTAGGACAACAATTTCCAGAAGGAACGGGCTTGGGATTAACTATCGCACGCTCCTTAGTACAGTTAATGGGTGGCGACATGAGTGTAAGTTCTTGTGTCGGCGGCGGTAGTACCTTTCAATTTTATCTTCCTACCTGCGTTGTTAAAACTGCGCCCCTCAATAACCAACAAGCAACTCATCGCGTCATAGGACTTGCTCCCAATCAACCACAGTATCGCATTTTGATAGTGGATAATAATCGAGACAACCGCCAATTGTTGATGAAATTGCTCTCTCCCTTCAATTTTGAATTACAAGAAGCTAGCAATGCACGAGAAGCGATCGCAATGTCGAACGATGAGAAACCACACCTTATGTTTGTGAATTTGCGAATGCCTGCTTTAAATGCGAGTGAAATTATCCGAAGGATTCGCTTTAGGGAACAGCAGCAAAATTCTCTGTCCGCAACTAAAATTATTGCCTTAAGCACTGATATTTTGGAAGACAAGCGATCGTTGTTTCTCGCTACAGGTTGTGATGATTTTATCCGAAAACCTTTTCAAGTAAAAGATATTTTTGAAGCTATACACAAACACCTTGGCGTATGTTATGTCTATGATGAAGATGTCCCATCATATAAAACGAATCGAACAATTTCCAATGAAGCTAATATTTTAACAAAAGCCGCTATTGATAGCCTTCCTAAAAATTTAGTTGGTAATTTGCATCAAGCACTCGTTGCTTTGGATGTAGAGTCGATCCAAAAAATTATTAATCTCTTCTATGAATTTAATCCTTCTTTATCCCAAGTCATAGATAATTTGGCGTGTAATTTTCAGTACGAGAAGTTGTTAGATTTTATCCAGCTATCAGTTGACACATAGATAAATCAGAAAAACCCATTTTTTTAATGACTTTAAAAAATAACAATGAACGTGGTTAAAAATTTCTTAGATAAAGGAACTATTTTGATTGTTGACGATACCCCCGACAACCTAAATCTTTTAAGCAGTATTTTATCAAAAGCAGGATATAAAGTACACCCAGCCCCAAGTAGTAAATTGGCTTTAAGGTTTATTCAATCGAATTTACCCGATCTCATTTTGTTAGATATTATGATGCCGGGAATGGATGGGTATGAAGTATGTAATCGGTTAAAAGCTTCTCCTAGAACTCAAGATATTCCCATTATTTTTATCAGTGCTTTGCATGAAATACTTGACAAGGTAAAAGCTTTTTCTTTAGGTGGAGTAGACTATATTATCAAACCTTTTGAAGAGCGAGAAGTTTTAGCTCGAGTTGAAAATCAATTGCGTCTTAGAAGGCTTTCCAAAGAACTTTTAGAGCAAAATTTAAGACTAACAGCAGAACTTGAAGAACGCAAGCGTGTGGAAGAAGATCTGCGGCATCAAAAAGAACTTTTACAAACTATTTTTGACTACATTCCTGTGATGTTGACTCTTTACGATAATGAAGGTCGGTTTCATTTAGTGAATCGAGAGTTCCAACGTCTCTTAGGTAAATCTCAAGAAGAAATTCAAAAAATTGACATACTAGAAGAATTCTTTCCCGATCCTAAGATTCGTGCATTAGCTTTAGAGCATATGATAGCAGCCACTGGAAGGTGGCAGGATTTTAAAATTAAAATTCGCGTGGGACATTATATCGAGACTTCTTGGGCAAATATTCGATTGAATAATGATACGATTATCGGTATAGGGCAAGACATTACCGAGCGCAAACAAGCCGAAGAAGCATCTGTTCTTGAAGAACGGAACCGCATGGCACGAGAGATTCACGATACCCTAGCACAAGCTTTTACAGGTATTATCGTTCATTTGGGCGCAGCTTCACGAGTGATGGAGAGTGTTTCAGAGGAAGCAAGAGAACATATTAAGACAGTACACGACCTTGCACGTGGAGGTTTGACAGAAGCACGTCGTTCAGTAGAGGCACTGCGTCCGCATCTGTTGGAGAATGGAGACCTATGTAGCGCTCTCAATCACCTAACGATGCAAATGCAATCTTATTCTAACACTTGTATTATTTGGGAAGTGACAGGTGAAGTTTACCCCCTACGCTCAGATATAGAAAATAATCTCCTGCGAATTGGACAGGAAGCCTTGACAAATGCTGTTAAGTATGGTGAAGCCAGTGAAATTCGAGTTGAAATGATATACGAAAAAACACGGTGTCTGTTAAGAATTCAAGATAATGGGCGGGGATTTGATGCTGACAGCCCATCTGTCACTAATGGTTATGGTCTTTTAGGAATGAGAGAACGAGCCATAAATATTGGAGCAGAACTGACGATACGAAGTCATCCGGGAGAGGGTACAGAAGTTGTGGTAATAGTTAGTGACCAGTGACCAGTGACCAGTGACCAGTGACCAGTGACCAGTGACCAGTGACAAATGACAACAAAGTAAATGACAAAGAGCTTAGTTCAGTCAAATCTTATTCGGGTCTTGATTGCTGATGACCATCCTGTGGTACGTCAGGGCTTGGCGGCGATGATTGAGCGAGAGCCAGATATGGTAGTCGTAGCACAGGCGGGTGATGGGCATTCTGCTATAGAAATGTTCTGCGAATACCAACCTGATGTCACCCTGATGGATTTACGGATGCCTAAGATGGGGGGTGTTGATGCGATTGATGCAATTTGTAATAAGTTTAATGATGCCAGAATTATTGTACTGACAACCTTTGATGGTGATGAAGATATTTATCGCGGATTGCGAGCAGGCGCAAGGGGCTATTTGCTCAAAGACGCTGAACCTGATGAACTTTTAAGGGCTATTCGCACCGTTGCTAGCAACCAAAAGTACCTTCAGCCTACAGTGGGAGCTAAACTGGCGGAACGGATGAGTAACCCGGAACTGAGCGATCGTGAGACGCAAGTCCTTCGTCTAATGGCAGTTGGTAAGAGCAACCAAGATATTAGTGCTGCTCTGCGTATTTCTGAAAGTACTGTCAAGTTCCACATTAATAATATTTTGAGCAAATTGAGTGTTAATGACCGAACCCAAGCAGTGCTTGTAGCCCTCAAACGCGGAATTGTCAATCTTTCCTGACAGCAAGTCTTTTTTATAATGAATCGGCTTCAGATTCCCCGTTAGAGCGCAATCCTGCTCATGAAATCACCAGTGTCGCGATCGCTTCCCTGATACAAGTGGCATTTTTAGGTAGAATCGAATTGTTAAGTTTGGTATCGCAGTTTTAAGCTCCTGAAACTGCTCAACACAAACGTGTAATTTCCATAGCTACCCCAGTGGCTTTAAACTGAAATACGGTAAAGAGAGGATCGGACACAATGGCATTTGAACTTCCCCCGTTACCATACGACTACAAATCTCTAGAGCCATTTATCTCGGCTCAGACTCTAGAGTTCCATCATGACAAGCACCATGCAGGTTACGTCACTAATCTTAACAATCTTGTCAAAGGTACAGACCTTGAAAACAAGACCCTAGAGGAAGTGATACTGGCTTCTGCTAAGGATTCATCTAAAGCTGGTATTTTCAACAATGCCGCTCAAGTATGGAACCATACCTTCTACTGGAATGGCTTGAAGAAAAACAGTGGCAGTCCTACTGGGGAGTTAGCTGAAAAGATCAATGCTTCTTTTGGTAGCTTAGATGAATTCAAAAACCAGTTCAAACAAGCTGGTGCAACTCAGTTTGGCAGTGGATATGCTTGGTTGGTACTGGATAAAGGTGAACTGAAGGTTATCAAAACACCTAATGCAGCTAACCCTATGACTGATGGTCAAACTCCTTTGTTAACAGCTGATGTTTGGGAACACGCTTATTATCTGGACTACCAAAACCGCCGTCCAGATTATTTGCAAACTTTCCTAGACAACCTAATTAACTGGGATTTTGTTGCCGAACAGTATGCTCACGCAGCTAAGTACTAAATCAGCTACCTGTCTCCCATGAATTAATTTCTCAACAGCAGCCATGCCACTTGGCATGGTTGTTTTTCCGTTACGTAGGTATAAAAATAGGGAGTAGGGAATAGGGAGTGGGAGAGTGGGAGTAGGGAGTGGAGGCAGAGAAATTTTCATGTCTGCTGGTGTACGAAAGTACAATATGGCTACTTTCTCAATTCACGCATCCAAAATCCACGCTTCCAAAATCCAAAATGGTATAGAGTTGTGAAAATCTTTGCTAAGTTTGGTTTAAAGTAGGTGTATGAATAGCACACAATTGGCAAAATACTTAGAGCAGACTAACAGCATAACCAAGCCTTGGCTGTTAGTGCAGTTACGATTGAAGAAACTTCAAGAGCGTAAAGACTCAATGACAGAAGTTGATTATGTTCAAGAATTAGAAGATATCCGCCAGGATTTGATGAATTTGGGGGAATGGTGGCTTGGTATTGAAGATGAGGTCTTTTAAAGGTTAGTTGTTAGTAGTTGGTAGTTAGTAGCTAATAACAACTAACAACTAACAACTAACAACTAACAACTAACAACTAACAACTAACAACTAACAATTATTAACTTTAACAGTGTTGTGAGGAATGGACTACAAAGAGGCAGGGGTTGATGTTGAGGCTGGTCGAGAATTTGTCAATCAAATTCGGAATTTAGTTCAGAGTACTTTTCGACCAGAAGTGATTGGTGGATTGGGCGGTTTTAGTGGCTGTTTTCAACTACCATACGGTTATAAGGAACCAGTTCTGGTTTCAGGGACTGATGGTGTGGGAACAAAGCTCAAAATCGCTCAATCTCTCAATCGTCACAACACCATAGGCATTGATTTGGTGGCAATGTGCGTCAATGATGTGTTGACATCTGGTGCAGAACCTCTGTTTTTTTTAGATTACCTGGCAACGGGTCATTTGGAAAAAGAACAATTAACTGAGGTGGTTGCAGGTATAGCCTCTGGATGCAAGCAGGCGGGATGCTCCTTACTTGGAGGAGAAACTGCAGAAATGCCCGGATTTTATCAAGTGGGTGAGTACGATCTGGCTGGTTTCTGTGTGGGAATTGTAGAGAAAAGCCAGATGATTGATGGTTCTCAAGTACAAGTGGGCGATGTGGCGATCGCTCTTGCAAGTGCTGGTGTACATAGCAATGGCTTTAGCTTGGTTAGGAAAATTGTCAGCGACAAAGGATTTTCTTGGAGCGATCGCCCAGAAATATTAGGAGGACAAACTCTAGGAGAAATTTTCCTCTCACCCACCTACATTTATGTCAAATCTGTACTAGCTGCGCGTAAAGCAGGGTTAGAAATCCACGGGATGGCACATATTACAGGCGGAGGATTGCCTGAAAATTTGCCTCGTTGCTTGGGTAAGGGTCAAGCGATTAAAATCGATCCCAGTGGTTGGTCTGTCCCACCTATATTTCAATGGCTAGCTGAAAAGGGATCTGTGAATTCACAAGCCATGTATAACACTTTCAACATGGGGATCGGGTTTGTACTGCTTGTTACCCCCAATGAAGTAGAGCAAGCAATGGCACATTTTGCTTTACAAAATATTACAGCCAATGTCATTGGGGAGGTTGTTACCGGCTCTGGTGAATTATTGGGATTACCAATTTAAATAGTATAATTTATACATATTTTGGAAAAGTTACTTTCTTTTTTATCGCATTTTTTCTTGTATTTATAAATGATTTCTATAGTTGTAGCTAGTGAATTTAACGGATACTGGTTGCAACATTTCTTACTTTTTCTTATAAGACCAATCGAATATACGCATGACCGTCAGCTTTTGAATTTGCTAACGTAGTCTTAACATATTGAAAAAAATTGCCAAATGCCCAGAAGCTGATTACCAACATACGTATGTAGTGCTGGTGCATTCTGGGCTATTAGTGTCATGTTTTCTAGTGTAAAAAATCGCCTATTTAAAAAAGAGGTACGTATGAGTGTAAAGGTTGTCGAGGTGTCCACCTCAAGCGAACAATTGAAGTATATATTTCAAAGCATCAATACATTGAGTTGTCCAATGAGTTACAACTTTCACATGCACACCATCCACTCTGATGGTAAATTACAACCAAGTGCATTGATGGAGCAAGCTATTGCCATTGGATTAAAAGGGCTTGCCATTACTGACCACCATAGTATAGCTGGTTATCAAGCAGCGCAAACTTGGTTAGAACAATGGAGATGGAATAATCCAGGAGCAAATACACCTTATCTATGGACTGGTATAGAAATTAACGCCAATCTTCTAAATACAGATGTCCATATTCTGGGGTATGCTTTCGATCCAGAACAAGCCAATATAAAACCTTATCTTCAAAGAAAAGTCACGACAGGGGAAACCTATCAAGCAGCTAATGTGATATCTGCTATTCATGAAGCAGGCGGATTGGCAGTATTGGCTCACCCGGCTCGTTATCGGCGATCGCACTTTGATTTGATTCCCGCCGCCGCTGCAGTTGGTATTGATGGCGTCGAATCTTTTTACGCCTACAACAATCCCAACCCTTGGAAACCTAGCGTTAGAGAGTCAGAACAGGTGCAACAGTTAGCCAGTAAATACAGTCTATTTAACAGTTGTGGGACTGATACTCATGGCTTAAGTTTGCTGCATCGCTTGTAATGATGTTAGTCACTCTTACCAAAAAACTCCTGGTTATCTAAGCCAGGGAGTTTATATTACACATTGCCGTTCCAAATATTTTCCTTTTTATTACTTACTTGTTTTGGTAGCACCTTAATTTTATTAAAAGTATCAGCCACTTGTTGTGGTTCGGCGATCGCTTCATCAATCTCACAAACATAAGTTATGCTTAGGATAATGGGTTTTATTTGAAGTCATTAAATTATACAAGGAGTAAATTATGCACGAACTTTATAGTGAAAGAAATGTTGCAATTGTACGTATATCAAAGATTATTGAGAAATTGATAGAAGATAATAGCCTGTACAGAGAAAGGTTAGATAAAGAGGGAATGATTCAACATTTAGCAAAATTTGTAGATAAATTTTCTCCGGAATATGTAAAAAGCATTCCAGATGATGAATTAACAAATAGAATT
This sequence comes from Scytonema hofmannii PCC 7110, assembly GCF_000346485.2. Classification (NCBI taxonomy): domain Bacteria; kingdom Bacillati; phylum Cyanobacteriota; class Cyanophyceae; order Nostocales; family Scytonemataceae; genus Scytonema; species Scytonema hofmannii. Next base: position 2,443,361 of record NZ_KQ976354.1, on the reverse strand, counting down.
AACAAAATTTTAGTCATAGAGGCAGTTTCTGGAACATTAAATGACTTAACTCCAGAGCAAATTAAGATGTATGATGAATCAGTAGAAGGGAGATAATAAGTCATAATGAGTTATCTTCTTGATACAAATATATTAACGGCTATCTTAAAAAAAAATGAACAGATAACTAATAAACTAGAAGAGGTTGATTTTATAGGACAAGAAGTTTTTATAAGTCGCATAGCATACTACGAGTCTAAAAGAGGTCTTATTTACGCAAATGCTACTAGGCAGTTATCTGAACTTAATGAAGTTTGCACCAATTACAAAATTTTATTTTTAGACAATTTAGAAATTTTTGAGAGAGCATGTGAAATTCATTTGGATTTAAAGCGTAGAGGTAACCGTCTGGAAGATGCAGATATTTTGATAGCTGCAACAGCGATCGCACATGGCTTAATTCTTGTTTCTCATGATTCTGATATGCAGAGAGTTCCAGGAATTTCTTTAGAAGATTGGCTACAAACAGAATCTTAAGTTTGAGCAGATTGACGCTCGCACCCCTAAATCTTACAAAAGTAAGTTATACTTAGGATGATGGATTTTATTTGAAGTCATTAAATTATACAATGGGTAAATTATGCACGAACTTTATAGTGAAAGAAATGTTGCCATTGTACGTATAACAAAGATTATTGAGAAATTGATAGAAGATAATAGCCTGTACAGGGAAAGGTTAGATAAAGAGGGAATGATTCAACATTTAGCAAAATTTGTAGATAAATTTTCTCCGGAATATGTAAAAAGTATTCCTCATGATGAATTAGTAAGTATAATTGATAGTATTTTAGTAATAGAAGCAGTTTCTGGAACATTAAATGATTTAACTCCGGAGCAAATAAAAATGTATGATGAGGCAGTAGAAGGGAGATAGTGAGTCATAATGGGTTATCTCCTGGATACAAATATATTAACGGCTATTTTGAAAAAAAATCAAAAAATAATTAATAAACTAGAAGAAGTAAGGTTTTTAAGACAAGAAGTTTTTATAAGTTGCGTAGCATACTACGAATCTAAAAGAGGTCTTATTTACGCAAATGCTACTAGGCAGTTATCTGAACTTAATGAAGTTTGCACCAATTACAAAATTTTATTTTTAGACAATTTAGAAATTTTTGAGAGAGCATGTGAAATTCATTTGGATTTAAAGCGTAGAGGTAACCGTCTGGAAGATGCAGATATTTTGATAGCTGCAACAGCGATTACACATGGCTTAATTCTTGTTTCTCATGATTCTGATATGCAGAGAGTTCCAGGAATTTCTTTAGAAGATTGGCTACAAACAGAATCATCAGTTTGAGCAGATTGACGATCGCAAGAGTGCGATCGCTAGCGATCGTACTCCCTGCAACTAAGTTGGGCCAATACCTATCGCAGTCGGTATGGTCAATTTAGAATTAAACAGATTAATTGTAGAAATGTAAATGAAACAGTATCATTACTTCCCCAATTCTTGCAAAATCGCCTCAATAGTTGCCTTCAGTTGGGGCAAATTCTGCTCAATCACGCCCCAAACTCGATTTAAATTTACCTTTAAATAATCATGAATCAGTACATCTCTAAAACCAGCTACTTGCTGCCAAGGTACATCTGGGTAAGCTGCTCTGATTTCGGGAGATAACCGCTTCGTTGCTTCCCCAATAATTTCAAAATTTCTAATTACCGCATCTTGAATTATTGTGGTTTGCAAAAATACCTCTTTGCCATCACAAGTATAAGACTCTATGCGCTCGATACATTCAAAGATGTTGCTCAAGTACAGCCGATCGTCTCTCATAACGCCACAGCTTCCCGCAACACTTTATCTCTAATCAACTCATGTAGAGTTTCTGGTTCAGTTACGTCCACTTTACGTCCTAGCAATTCTTCTAAGGACTGCATTAAAGCAATTTGGTCTAACAAGGTTCGTTGTGGTTCAAGTTCCACCAGAAAATCTACATCACTGTCTGGTCTTGCTTCTCCTCTCGCTACAGAACCAAACACCCGGACATTATACGCTCCGTAGGAAGCCGCAATTCTCAAAATTTCTTCCCGATCAGCTTTAAGTATTTCATCAATGCCCATAGCCTAACCCAAAATGATTTCAACAAATCTCTACCTCTAGTACTCTGTCAAAGTTAAATTGAGGCAGTGTACCAAATTGGTAATGTGGCACACGTTCTATGATACGTTTACAGACCTTAGCAGACTTTTGGCACCAAATACCAAATAGCAATCCCTAAAACCAGCTAAAAAAGCTTCTCAACAGCGCTGTTAAACTCCTCGTAAGGAGAAACCCCTATAATGGTTTCTGCTAACTCACCATCTTTGAAAATTAAAACTGCTGGAATACTGCGAAGCCCAAATTTTTTGAAAATTGGCTTGTTGTTATCAACGTCTACTTTGACGACCTTGGCGCGACCTTTGTATTCCTCAGCGAGTTGATCCATTAGCGGACTGACTAGACGACAAGGACCGCACCAAGTAGCAGTAAAGTCAACAACAACAACTTTTTCTTCACTTAAAAGAGTATCAAATTCACTTTCTTCAACATAAACAACTAGGTCAGTGTTACTAGACATTTTTATTTCCTCAGTATTGTATTAAACTCAAACTTCAGTAAAAATGAATTTTGGATATATCAAAAAGGCCCAAGCATTCTTGCCTGAGCCACTGCAAAACAGAATTAATTTAGTAAATTAATTGGTTAAGCTCAAAGAGCTAAATTTGCAAAGCTTTAGTAGCGGTTGCGGAAGCCGGTGTTTCCCCGATTACCACCAAAGGAGCCTCTTTCTTCCCTGGGTTTAGCCTTATTCACTTTCAAATCACGTCCCATCCACTCTGCACCATTAAGCGCATCAATAGCAGCTGTTTCTTCAGCATCCGTACCCATTTCTACAAAAGCAAAGCCGCGTAAACGACCAGTTTCACGGTCTGTAGGTAGCTGAACCCGCTTGACAGAACCATATTCTGCAAACACGCCACTCAGACTCTCTTCTGTAACTTCATAAGAAAGATTGCCTACATAAACTGACATACATTGTCTCCGAAATCATAAATGTGTGGAGATTTAAGTTTCGGAGAAAAGTTTGTCAATACCAAAAACAAAAAGCCTGTTAATAAAAACAAACGCTGTTAACCGAATTAACTCTCGCTTCTCATTATCACATAGCAGATAACTTTACAGAGAGGCAATGAAAAAAACGTTATATAAAGTTATATAAACAATTCATGTCTAAGTATAGACAAATCTCTACAAATAAATTAATCATTTAACAAATCTAAAACTAAGGATTTAGGGTGAATGTCTAAGGGTGGGCTGCTACCCACCCTAGAACATTACTTACTTAGTACTACTTTTTACTTGAGGCTTCAGCTGCTGACTTGCCAACCAACATTGCAGCATTTTCGTCGCTTTCGAGAATACCGAATTCAATCAACAACGCTTCTAATTCTTCCATCTCAATAGGTGTAGGAATGGTGAGATTGTCGTTGTTGATGATCTTCGTAGCCAATGCCCGGTATTCTTTACTTTGATTGCTGTCAGGTGCATACTCGTTCACGGTCATGCGGCGCAACTCAGCGTGCTGCACTATGTTGTCACGAGGTACATAGTGAATCATTTGGGTATTCAAGCGTTTTGCCAGGGTTTCAATGAGTTCGATTTCCCGGTCAACGTTACGGCTGTTACAAATTAGACCACCTAAGCGCACGCCACCAGAGTGAGCATATTTCAGAACACCACGAGCAATGTTGTTAGCAGCATACATCGCCATCATTTCGCCGGAGGTAACGATATAGATTTCTTGGGCTTTGCCTTCACGAATTGGCATAGCGAAACCACCGCACACAACGTCACCCAATACGTCGTAACTTACAAAATCAACGTCTTGGTATGCACCGTTTTCTTCTAAGAAGTTGATGGCGGTGATGATACCGCGCCCAGCGCAACCTACACCAGGTTCTGGACCGCCGGACTCCACACAACGCACATTCCGAAAGCCAGTAAGCATCACTTCATCAAGTTCTATGTCTTCCACAGCGCCTCGTTCAGCAGCTAATTGGAGAACGCTTGTTTGAGCTTTACTGTGTAGCATTAAACGGGTAGAGTCAGCCTTAGGATCGCAACCGACAATCAAAATGCGCTGACCCATTTCTGCCATAGCTGCTAGAGTATTTTGGGAGGTGGTAGACTTACCAATACCGCCTTTACCGTAAAAAGCTATCTGTCTAATTTTTTCGTCAGTCATGGTTAATATTTTCCTACAATTACTTTGTCTATGGAGCTGAAGGTTGATGTAAGAGGTAACGCGTTGCGTCTCCGGAGGAGATACCGAAGGGCTTGCTGTGAAGTCTCGCTTAACGGATATTGCAAGTGCTATCAAACGCGCAGTGTGACGATCTCCCTACAGGAAGTGATGCTTGTTTCATAAAATCCTGTAGAGTACGGCTGCTTGAAGTTGATGTAGAGGGAGTCTACGTCTCTTGATGACGAAGCCTTTAAGACCTAACTCAAACATGACCGATGATTGTGGCAAAATCCCATAAGTTGCTCAAACCTTAAGAGTGGTTATAGTACGAATTTAAGTTTACGCAGAGTTTTTCTCTAAACCATACAACCAACCAAAATTGCAATCCACTAAGTTGTGACGAAAACCGCTATTCTAATTCATTCTGGTTTTACCTCTTCGTTACAAAAAGCTGTAACTCATGAAGTGGATTTACCAGAACAAAAGAACTTTATTGAGCTTGCCTCAATGTTTTTGGCAGTTTTTTGTGCGTTTACTTTTTTGATTCCTATAGCAAGACTAACATACATTTATCTAATTTATTAGTCTCATGAAAATTATTTATTGAATTTGCATAATATTGCATTTAATACTTAAATAATCGTAAATAATGTACCTAATTTAGGTAATTAATTCAAACTTTTTAGCACAGTTTGGGGTTAATAAAATACGGTTAATTTAAGTTTTTTGTAAAAAAAATAATGTGCAAGATCTTGTTTCTGCAAGGTTTTAGATGGATTTGTTGATAAAATTTTTGTTTTTCTTGGAATCGTATCAATCATTAATATGAAGTAATTTTGGATAGAAATAGTTTTCCAAAATTATCTACAATAATGTTAAAAAAAACCTATATCCTTTTTGACTTTTGCAGTCAAATATACGATTTTGAACACAAGCATAAACTTAAAACAGATTCATATCTAATTTTTTCTAAGCGATGCATTCAGGTGCTGATATAGCTGTGGGTTCGCGCATAAGATGAAATTCTGAGAACGAATTTATAAGGGTTTCAGGCGACGAGATTCGCGCATAAAGTGAAATTGACCGTGGAGTAAGGGTTTTAGGCTCCCTTGTCAATTCGCACATAAGATGAAATTTTCCGACGTTGATGAAACGATATAATAGGGGTTTGTGAGCTTCTTTGAGGATAGCGATCGCAACTGTTCGATTGATGAATGCCCGTCTGTAGAGGTTTCATGAGAACAATTCAGTTTATGCGCGATTTCGTTGCATTTTATGCGCGACTAGGGTCTCATTAAACCACAAATTTCACTTTATGCGCGAATTCCGTAGACTGGAACCCCTATAATTCCGTTCCCAAAATTTCACTTTATCTGCGAACCCACAGAAAAATATAAATAAAACTCATGAGATATTTGTTCGCGTAAAACATCCGCGAACATCTTGATTTTGTCCAAAGTCCAAGTCTATTAGTTTATAACCTTGGTCAAAGGGAACTGAGAAATAGCTTAAAAAGAGCTAAAGTTGGAATCAAAAATCAGCTAGGAAAGTTAACTATTTCTCCTACCTTAAGATGGGTATTTCAATGTTTCCAAGGTATTCATCTTTTAATATTGAATGGAGTTAATCAAATTGTTAATTTAACCTCAGAACGATATTTTATCTTGAATTATCTGCCATCATCTTGTCAAAAGTATTATCTGCTTTCTTAATTGAAACGACATGCGCCCTTAGTTAATAAGAATATCAAAATACGAAGGAACAGTAACTGTTCCAAGCATTTATAATGCTTAAATAAGCACTTTTATGAGTCATTTTTTTATTTTTGATGACTTCTATCCCTTAATAAGATTAAATCAGTATTCTTTTCTTAATTATCCTGATTTTTCGCTTTTATCTTGACTGTAGTCTCCTTATGCTTCAAGTTGAAGTGCGGAATGTGGGTTATCAGCGTTTAGAACAGCTATGTCTTACCGTTTCTTTGAGTGGTTGAATCATAATCGTGACGTATTTGCCGCTTACAAAGCTAGTTTAGGCTACATTTGGGCTTAATTTTTGTTTAAGTCCCATTAGGAGCAAGTTCATAGAATTCCTTTTCTAGCCGTAGGTTGCTTAAACATTAAACTCTGCTTGAACTATGCAAGGTTTCAGTCGTGGTTTTAAATAATTAAGAAGAATTAACCTTTCAGCAAATGCTTTTTTCTTTTTATTTCTAAATAACCCCAAAAGCGAGTTCTTTTGCTCATTCTCATTCTCAATTTCAGTAATGCAAAAATCTGTGATGGATGTAGCTTCAAAGGTTGCTTTTATAGAGCATATTGTACTATCTTCTGCATCGACAGGTTGCTGCGATGTTGTTTGCTGCATACTTTTAACTACAGTTCCCAACTTAATTCGATTAATTAAACATTTTAGTGTATCAGTTTGTGTTGTATTAGCTTGAAAAATCCAACATATATCATTCTCTGTTCCTCGTGCCAAATCAACCTGACAATTTACGAACTGAGATGTATCTATGGATTCAATAGGGATAATGCCGTTTTTTAAATACAGTTTTAGTTGTCCCCGCTTCAACCCAAACCAAATTGTAACACCATTCACCTCGATCCGTTGCTCGCTAAAATTTGCAATGATATATAAATTAACTTTTTGCGAGTCTACGGGTTCTACGTGAATTTTCATAAGTAAAAACTCTATATTACTATCATTCTCCTCAGAATTTAAATCACCTATATTTTGACAGACTAATGAGGAATTCTCAGTCTTGTTAGAGTTGGGTCTTTGTAAAAGAATAGTCTTACCTAAGTAGGATGTTTGTTGATTTTGATTTCTTAAAGGAATTGGAGAAGATGAAATCCTAGAGTTAGTGATTAATGTAGGAGCCACGTTGGCTGGAAAATCTGCTATTTTCATGAGCGAACAACCAAGTTTGTAAGCAAAGTCAACAGTTTTACCAGACCATAATGCATCGTAAAAGCCAATAGAAAATTTAATAGCATCCGTATCCCTGATTTCTGCGCTCATACCAATCACGTACTTAATATGTTTTGCGATCGCATGAGCCTGTGTCTCCGAGTAGCAGGTATTAAGAACAACACATTCTACTTGATCGGCAAACAGTTGAAACAAGTCTGCTAATGCTTCCGCACTGACTAACCTAGTTTGACCTAACTCATCTTCAAAGACTAAGCCTTTCTCTTGCGTCCCATGTCCCGAAAAGTGAATGATATACGGTTCGTACTGCAACAGCACTCTATGTATGTCTATGTATCGTACTGCTTCCGCCGTAACTATTGAATACTGGTCGCGCATTGTTGAGCGTTTCAATCCCTCTTTAATTTCGCGCATCTCCTCACTCAGACGAAGCTGACTGCTATCTGTAGGATTTGCTGACAAAAGCAAAATTCTCCGGGGTTGATTGAGATTAGCATTGTTTAAGTTGTAAGTAGAGCTTTCAGATTTTTCTAAAACTTTAACTGGACTGACTGTAACGTCTTCAACTGTAACGTCTTCAATAATTGCTCCTCGTTGCTTTAAATCGAGCATCTCTTTTTGAGAGAGTCCAAAAGTGGTTGTATTTAAAACAGCATCGACCAAGTTAGCAGTGATTAGATTTTTTGCCCGTAAAAGACTAGCACCTTTGAGGTTAACATTGCTTAGGTTCGCATTGCTTAGGTTAGTGTTATCTAAATTGGCATGAAAAAGATTTGCACCACTTAAGTTAGCACTGCTTAAGTCAGCATAACTCAAATTGGCATTACTTAAATTAGCATTACTTAAATCAGCATCATGTAAGTTAGCATTACTTAAGACAGCACTATTCAAGTCGCTTTCACTTAAATTAGCATGACTCAAATTGGCATCTCTGAAATTAGCGTTACTCAGATTATCTTCACTTAAATCCTCACTACTTAAGTCCGCACCAATATAATCCTGAGCTAAATTCAGTCCAGCCACCTTTGCTAACTCCGATAGCTTTCCTGTCGATTCACCTTCAATTGTTTGGAAAAGTTGGGTAAGTTCTTCAGGAGTTAGAGGTTGAGTCATATTCCAATACCACCTTGCTCACATAATCTTTTAGTTTAGGTTCTACAACTTTTTTAAAAAAAGCACGAAGTTTAGTTTCTTTTACCTTTTTGCTAGTTTTAGCATTCCACACACCCTCTTGTGCAGTTACTCCTAAATTATTGCTATTTACATTAATTTGAAAAGTAGCTTCTACTACACAAGGAATATTTTGTAGTGAGATAATTCCCAGTTCTTGATTGGTGAGACAACCAAATAAAGTGGAGCTTTTCTTATCGTCAACTTTAAACTGCCATATAGGATATTCCTCGGTTCCTGTAGGCGATAACAATCCAAAAACTTGTTCAATTTTAGGAAATTTACGTAAATCTGTAGGCATACATCCATTGGTCAATTGAAAACATAATTCTCCAAACTTGATTCCAAACCTAATATATCCTTCCCTTTCTACAAAACCTAATTGTTCTTTATATTGAAACTTTTCTTCTTCTTCTCCAAAAGAAATATCTAAAATCAGATTAAATTGCTGAACTTCTTTTTGAAAATTCAAATTTAGGAGCCGTATCTTTACGAATACTAATCTAGGATACTTATGCTCGCTGCTACTTTGAATTCCCTCTATGTCAGTGCAACCACCGTCAAAATTGGCATTACTTAGACTATCATAGTTTGATATGTGATGTCTCCTAGGAATATTAGGCAAGGAAAATAGTTCTTGAGCAATAGCTCGCAACTGTGAATTCCCAGGGTTTTTTTGACGTGCAGCCCGAACGAGGTCAATAAGCCATCCCTCAGATTGTGCTCTTTGTATCAATTGGTAAACAACGGTTTGTAAGTTACTATCTTGAGTAATTAGGTTTAGTTTTTTATCTAGCTCGTAATCTAACAATTGTTCCAGCAATGACCTTTCAGGAAAAGCTCCAATCAAGGCATCTTGTAATTTTTTGCGTTGCTGGGAAGTCAGCATTATCTTTTTTTCAAAATCAATGATATTTTTTACATATATTTCAGCAAGTAACCACACTAGCTAGTCACTTGCCTTCCTTGAGTTTCCAAAGCAGCTACTCGTTCCTCAAGCTCAAGAACTCTGCGTATCAACGGCACATCGTCAGCACAACCCAGGTAATGTGCCAAAGCATCAATTATGACCTTGGTTTTTGTTGTACCAGCTTGCTTTGCATAAGCATTAAGCCGTTCATCCAGTTCTGGTGGGATTCGGACACTAAATTGAGGTGAGGAAGCCATGTGGTGTATAGCACTTCATTCAGTGAATGACAATTATTATTGTGTACTCAAGAACAGAAAATTTGCAATGCAGAAGAAAAGCTGTTGAGCGTACTGTAGTCTTGTGAGAAACTCGCATTGACTGTATGGAATGACCTGACTTTCCACACAGGGTTTTTAGTTGATGACCAAAAATCTATACTCATGCTGTACATTAATCTGTACAATAATCTTATCTAGATTTGTACAGATGGTATTCTAGAATATGGCTATGGACAACAAATTCTTAGCCACTTTTCGCATTAATCAAGAAGAGTGGAAGGATTTTATGGCACAGGCAAAAGCAGAGGGGTCGAGTGCCTCGGCCGTGCTGGTTGATTTCATTCGCTGGTATCGGTCTGGAAACAGAATTGCTGCTGACACCAAAAGAAGCACTCATCTAGACAATCTAGATTCTATTATAGATCCTCGGATTGAAGCCAGAATCCAAGCACAACAACAGTTACCAGACAATCTAGATAAATTTCTAGATGAACGGGATAGAAATCTAGAATTGCGTTTGGTTCAGATTTTAGAGGAGAAACTAGAAGAGTTACAGGGCAATCTCCGCAATCTAGAATCTGCTCTAGACAGCCGTATAGAACAGTTAGAACAGTTGCAGAAACCAGCACAACAACAGCCAAAGGAGGAGGCGATGCAGGAGAACGAGCAGCTTTTGGCACAAATAGCAGCACTCAAGGTAGAGAATCAGGAGTTGCTTATGAGGTTGAATAATTTGGAAGTGCAGGAAAGAACTGCAACGCCACTACCGGATTTACAGGCAATACGCGATCGCATCCTCAAATCCCTAACTCAAGGTAAAAACAAAGTTGCCACAACTTCCCCCCAGTACAAAACTGCGGTAAAAGTGCTGGACAAATTCATTGCTGAACTAGTTGCCTCAACCGTTGAATCTACACAATCGTCTACAAATTTATCCTGCTGCCTCACAAGTGGATAATGTGTGGGTTCATGCGCGAACCCACACATTGTTATGGATTTTTATTCTTGACTATTAGTAAAAACAAAAAATCAGGATAATTCTGAAATTACCCTGATTCTCATGAATTAAGAATTAAAAACTAAGATTTGTGTAAATCTTAAATCCTAAATCTAGACTTACTATGCAAAAGTTGCAGTTCTAACATCGTTGCTAGCAAGCAATTCTTGTAACTCTTCGGCATCTACAGTTTCTTTCTCAACTAGCATTTCTGCAAGTTTATCAAGGATGTGGCGGTTATTTTCCAACACTTCCTTAGAGCGTCGGTAAGCGGCTTCTACTAGCTGGCGCACTTCTTCATCAATTGCAGCTGCGGTTTCTTCAGAGAAGTCCCGTTCTGACATGATGTCCCGACCAAGGAACATATTGCCTTGTTGGCGTCCGAGGGCAACTGGTCCAAGACGATCGCTCATCCCAAAGCGTGTTACCATTTGACGAGCGACACGTGCAACTTGTTGCAAGTCATTAGAAGCACCAGTGGTCACTTCTTCTTCACCAAAGATTAATTCTTCAGAGATGCGACCACCTAAGGCAACTGCCATCTGATTTTCCAGATAAGCACGGCTGTACAAACCAGTGTCCATCCGGTCTTCACTAGGGGTGAACCAAGTTAAACCACCTGCACGTCCGCGAGGAATGATACTAATCTTCTGCACTGGGTCATAATCTGGCATCAAAGCACCAACTAGAGCGTGACCTGCTTCGTGATATGCAACCAATGTTTTGCGCTTTTCGCTCATGACACGGTCTTTCTTCTCTGGACCGGCTAATACGCGATCGATTGCATCGTTAATTTCATCCATCGAAATTTCACTTAAATTTCGACGTGCTGCTAGAATTGCAGCTTCATTTAGCAGGTTGGAAAGATCTGCACCAGTAAATCCTGGGGTACGACGGGCAATTCTGTCCAAGTCCACATCTTTTGACAAGGTTTTGCCACGGGCGTGAACTTTGAGAATTTCAACTCGTCCGGCGTAGTCTGGGCGATCCACGACAACTTGACGGTCAAAACGACCGGGACGCAGTAATGCAGCATCCAATACGTCGGGACGGTTAGTAGCAGCAATGATAATAATGCCAGTGTTGCCTTCAAATCCGTCCATTTCGGTCAGTAACTGGTTCAGGGTTTGTTCCCGCTCATCGTTACCACCACCTAAACCTGCACCTCGCTGACGACCTACGGCGTCAATTTCATCAATGAAGACGATACAAGGAGCATTGGCTTTTGCTTGCTCAAATAAGTCACGAACTCGGGACGCACCTACGCCCACGAACATTTCGACGAACTCAGAACCAGAGATGGAGAAGAAGGGGACACCAGCCTCGCCTGCTACAGCACGTGCTAGCAAGGTTTTACCAGTTCCAGGAGGACCAACTAGCAATACGCCTTTGGGAATTTTGGCTCCAACAGCAGTGAAGCGATCGGCATTTTTCAAAAAGTCTACAACTTCGTTTAGTTCTAGCTTTGCTTGGTCAATACCAGCGACATCGTTAAATGTCACTTGGGTTTGTGGTTCCATTTGCACTCTGGCTCTGGACTTACCAAAGTTCATGGCTTGGCTACCAGGTCCATTCTGAGCACGACGCAACAAGAAAAATAAGCCAACCAAAAGCAATACGGGGAAAAATAAGCTACTTAGTGCCTTAAACCAAAATCCTTCGTCGGTTTGAGGCAAAACAGTGATATCTACCTGGTATTGAGTCAGAGTGTTGATGAGGTCAGGATCGTTAACCAAGGTCACCAGTTTCTTGTTTGTGTCATTTTTGGGCATGACAAGAGCTGTAGACCGATCTGCGCTCAAACTAACTTTTTCTACATTGCCATTTTGAACTTCTTGAATAAACTGGCTGTAACGCCATGTTTCTCTGCTTTGTGGTTGTTTGTCAAAAAATGCTGTCCCAAGGGCTATGACAACAATAAATAGCAGTGCGTACAGCCCCGCATTTCTCCATCGTTTATTATTCACCGAGGCTAATCCTCCTAATTGTCTTGTGCGTTCGCGAGTGCGTCTCTCTAAAGAGATGGCATTTTAAGAAATATATTAACTTATCTTAAGTTATACCAAATTTTGCTCCTATAGTGCTATGAAAAAAACATCCGCAGTTGTTGAAAACATGGATGGTGCGGATTATATTCTAGCTTTCCTACAAGCGAGCTAACGGTATGTATAGGGACGGTTTCCACTACACTATTACTATAAGCAAGGGCCTCAAATTCCCTGACTAGGTTCGGTGTCCAAGGTTCCTCTCTCACAACTAGACCCTCTTGGCGAAGCCATTTGACCAGTTCTCCTCTCATAATTCCCGGTAAAATTTCTCCAGTTGCAGGTGGCGTCCACCAACTTCCATCTAACCAACCCCAGAGGTTTCCCGTACTCGTTTCTAACCAATTTCCTTTCCCGTCCACTAATATCGCTTCTTGTGCATTTGACTGTTGAGCAATGGATTTTGCTAACCATGCGCCTAAATAATTCCCGTTTTTGCGATCGGGAAGACAACGAGAAAATTCTGGTTGAGAGAGAAACCCAATTATACCATGATTTTGTTTTTCTATTAATCCTTCTGGTAGAGTTCTACCAATTATCCATTCTCTTCCATCAGGAAAGACAGTGATTCTTAGAACGGGAAAGTCAGGCGCGATCGATAAAGCACCTTGACGCAATCTCTCTTCACTTGGCAACTTCCAACCAAAAGATTTCAGGCTAGATTTTAAGCGATCGCAATGTGCCTGCCAGTGAGTTAACCTACTGTCAAGGGAATGGTCATAAACTCGCAATGTCGTAAAAACCGTTGCTCCATAGAGTAATCCCGGATCGTCAATTGCTAACTCTATAGTTTGAGACTTGATTAATTGACCGTTGTACCAGTAAATAATTATACCTCTGTTAGTTGTTGGTTGATAGTTGTTAGTGGTTAGTTGTTAGTTGATAGTTGTTAGTGGTTAGTTGTTGGTTGATAGTTGTTAGTGGTTAGTTGTTAGTTGTTAGTTGTTAGTTGTTAGTAGTGGTTAAAGGTTTTTAGTAAAATACCAAATCTGTCAATACCACTAACCACTAACCAATAACCACTAACCATATTAATCTTTTTCAGGAAGTTTAATTTTGTGAGTACCGTCAGTATTGTTAGTAACATCACCGCCTAAAGCTTGAATTTCACGAATAGCTCGTTGACGAGTTTTGTCATCAACTTGATTATTTAATACCATAGCCCAAGTTGCTATCCTTGCATATGTACTATTAGGATTGCGGCTTAAAAACTCCGCAGTCTTCTTTGAGATTGCTGTAGCTTGTTTGCTTTCTTCATCAGAATGATGACTCGCCCATTCTGATGTTTTTTCAAACGATTGCCGTGCTTTTAAGGATTGTCCTAAAAATAACAACTCATCAATACCTTTATACCGCCAAACATAATAAGACTTTGTGGGAGCAAAAGGAGATAGAGATTTTAAGCCTTTCTCCATTAATTTAATAGAATATTCTGGCATGGCAGCATACATAGAAGTACTGGTCGAAAGCCCCAGATAAGCAGTTATAAATCGAGGATCGCGTGCTAAAATAATCTCAAAGTATTGTGGACTCAAACTATAATTTGTTTTTGAGCGAACCTCATCGTCACCAAAATATTGTAGAAACCAGAGATATGCAAAATTGGCAATGACATTATCATAGCCAAAACTCGGTATTTTCTCCATCAAATTAAGACGGGTTCTCTCTAAATCAAGTTCTCTCTGTAAAGTTTTTACTGGCACCGTTTTGTTGCTATGGAGCAATTTTTGCATGCGTGGCATTTGGAGCGAACTCACTCCTAACATACATAAACAAGTGGCAAAAAATAGAATTAAATTTCGACCAGATAGAAGAAACATTTTAGTTCACTGACAATAAAGGGTGGCACTATAGGTAAATAGTTCCCCTAAATCGTCCTAAAATAACAGTCACTGGTCACTGATTACTGGTCACTGGTCACTGGTAACTGACCACTGTTGACTGCAGCGATAAATGCTTGATGATCGCTCTCGACTTGATTGGCATAGATAGTGGCAAAATTTGCGATCGCTTCATCAAAAGCATCTTTTTTGCCGAGATAGCTACTTATCATCATCAGGTCACCAGAACGAGCATGAGCGCGAGCAAGCGCCCACCCGCACAATGTTGCGTAGCCGATCAACTCCGAGCTAGATAAATCTTCGATGTCTACAGTGGTCTTCATATCCCGCAATTGACGAACGTAAAAATCATGACCGCGATAAGCCGGAGGCTCAACGGCTTCAGCCGTATCGCTGCGCGTCCATCCAAGAAAAATATCACTCGCTGCTTGCATCAATCGCTGACCTGCAACAATACGTTGACCGTGGTTTTTGTAGTTGCTTTTGCCTGCATAATTTTCTAAGACAGAAGCACGGGCTTCTTTCATTTGCAGGAATAAAGGTTCATTATTGTCTGCCATTAAGAGTGCGACAAAGCAACGCGTACCGACACTACCAACTCCTACCACCTTGATAGCAATATCAATTAAGCGATAGCGATCTAGTAAAACGTGCAAGTCATCTCGCAAAGTTTGGCGGTAATGTTGGTAAACAGATTCCACCTCTTCCTCTAGGACATCATCGGGTGATAAATGATACATTAATGGTGGATTGTCAACAATTCGCTACTGTCCGCGAACAACTTCGGTTAATTTTGGTAATGCTTGGGCAGAGGTGCGTGTCAATGCTTTTTCCATATACCATTCAATCCGTTGGCGGTGTTGAACATGGCGGGCAAAATTACGCAAAACACTGGCATCAATGCGGGAATACCAAACCTCTATGGCACCCATTTGAGCGTATTTTCTCATGTGCTGTCGGTAAGAACAAGCAGCCATTAACGCCGCTTCATGACAATTATTTTCTGAAGCGTTAATGTGACGACCTGCAACAACAAAGCTGGTTGCCAAACGTTTGATATCCCATTCCCATGGCGCGGGGAGCGTTTCGTCAAAATCGTTCAAATCAAAGACGAGGTTGCGTTCTGGTGTTGCATATCCACCAAAGTTCAATAAGTGACAATCACCACACGCCTGAACGTAAATCCCTGTTGTAGGAGTTGTAGCCAGGTCAGATGCCATGACGATCGCAGATCCCCGAAGAAAAGCAAAGGGTGACTTGAGCATCCGACCATACCGGATGGGTACTAGGTTGGGCAATCTTCCCTTGCTGGAGATTTTTAGTAGAGCGATGGGGTCGGGGCGATCTGTAGGGACCTTCCATTTGCTATGGGAAGAACGGGGGATGCGATCGCGCAATGCTTTGCCAGCTGCTTGTCGCTCGGTGGGAGAGATGTAGTTTGCGGTGGAATTGACGATGGTAGATGCTGGCTCCTGATGTATCATTATTTTGTATTCCTGAGTGATGAGATTGTTCTGGATTTGCTGACTCGTTTTTATCTTAATGTACGACGATTTCCGCCTTACCATAGCATTGACAAACTTACAATTAGGTGTCAATAATTCATAAATTGATATCTTTGTTGGTTTATGAATTCTGCAAAAAGATTTTTTTCCTATTCCTTGCTATCTTTGTTACTGTTTAATAATATTTTAACTTTTCAGCAAAAAGCTCTTGGTTCTCAGTCTACTACGGATAAACTCAATTTACAAAAAAGCTTGTTACAGGAACAAGATCGTATTCCTCAAAGTCATAAGAAGATATGCCTTCGTAGTTTCTGCATTGATAAAAGTTATTTCACAGAGACTTTTTTAGCAAAACAAATACGAGAGCTTGCTGAGAAAAATGCTCCTGTTACAGCAAGTAGCAACAACCTTTATCCTTTGGTATCTTCTCTACCAGGTGGTTCGTTTCGTCCTAACATTCTTGATTTGGAAGGTGCTTCTCCCGATCAAATTTTGCCTGCTGGTGATTATGTGATTCCAGTAAAGGTTTACTCTTTGCAAAGAGTAGCAAGCAGCCCTAACGGACATCGTTATTTATTGGGGAAGTACGGTGGTAGCCGGAAAGAAGTTCTTGCAGCTTTCAACAGATCTGCTGCTAGTTCTGATGTTTCTCAAAAGGATTTGCAAAACCTTTCTTGGGCGGTACAAGCTGGAGCATCATATAAAGATATGCCTGCTGAAATGCAAGCCTTGGTAGATAGATTGATTCCTCAATATCGTTCTGCTTTAAAGCCTGGTTGGTGGGAAGAGATTGAACAGATATGGAATCAAAGCTCTCAAGCATTGCGCTTACATTCCTTGCAAGAGTTTTTAACAAGGAACCTTGGGGACACAGGACGTAGCTTGTTTGCGATGAAACAGGTACGCGATCGTCTTGTGGCGAAGGGAGGGAATTGGCAAAATCTAGCCGATCTTTTTTTGATGAATGATGGAACACCAGGAGCGGGGAATGTTTTAGCCACTCCGTGGAGTCAGCTTGCTGAGGGAGTGTATGCTCGTTTTGTTACAGAAGGCAATGCAAATGACACTGGTTTGCTACAGTTACGTATTATGGACGGAAAAGTTGCCCAGAAAGGGATGACTAATGAGAATAAAGGGATACCACTGCTACCAATTATTGCTCGTGCCATGACAGTGTATGAACTCTATGAGATAATTACGAAACTGGTCGCATTGCCTGAAGGAAAGAAAAATATCCAGCCGTTGACGATGTCGCCCGATTTGTTTTCAGTTACAAAAGATATTGTAGAGATTGGGATAAAATTTTGCGAGCGTAAAAGCGCACCGAGAGGAAGATTGTTAAAAGCAATGAATATTTTATGCAGTGTTGCAGGGGAAACGCCTCGTGTTACAAAATTGACGAACGAACTATAGTTCAATAAAAGATATTTTACTAATATTGTAAGAAAATTATGTCTAATTCACTCAGTTCATCCCCCATACTCGAAGCTCAAAACGTCCACGCCGGTTACATCAAAGATGTGGATATTCTGCAGGGTGTCAATTTCCGGGTAGAACCAGGAGAATTGGTTACAGTTATCGGTCCTAACGGTGCGGGTAAATCGACTTTGGCAAAAACTATCTTTGGGCTTTTGACTCCCCATACAGGCACAATTACTTTTAAAGGTGAAAATATCGTTGGGCTAAAGTCAAACCAAATCGTTCAACGGGGAATGTGCTACACACCACAAATCGCCAATGTTTTTCCTTCCCTGAGCGTGGAAGAAAATTTAGAAATGGGCGCTTTTGTCCGTAATGTTCCCCTAAAACCGCTGAAAGATAAAATATTTGCTATGTTTCCTAAGTTAAGTGATCGCCGTCAGCAACGTGCTGGTACTCTCTCAGGTGGGGAACGTCAAATGTTAGCGATGGGTAAAGCGTTGATGTTAGAACCTAGCTTATTACTACTTGATGAACCATCTGCTGCTTTATCTCCCATCCTTGTCACACAAGTGTTCGAGCAGATTAAACAAATCAATCAAAGCGGTACGGCAATTGTACTCGTAGAGCAAAATGCTCGTAAAGCTTTGGAAATGGCCCATCGCGGTTATGTACTGGAGTCCGGACGCGACGCAATTTCCGGTCCCGGTTTGGAATTACTCAACGATCCCAAGGTGGGCGAATTGTATCTGGGGGCTGGAAAGTCATCATAAACTTGTACAAGTTTAGTGTAAGTTAAAAAAAGGGAGTAGGGAGTAGGGGAAGAGGGATTTTCCCATGATTTAGTTGAGTTGAAAAATCGTTGATAAAGAAACCTACCTCATATACAAGATCGATCTGTCGTAATAAGTTTTCACAAACAAGCACCTACGTTTCTTGCTTTCCTCTTCTTCAAATTTAACTAAGTATAAAAATATGCTTAACTCTGACTCTAATGATGTCCCATTAAAGGTAGGTAAAAATAGGGCTGCTACTTTATTAAAGCAGTACGTGTTAGAGGAGTTTGTCAGCCTGTTTCAGAATGCGAAGATTCAGGCTATGTTGCGGGAGTCGGAGATGGACGTGATGCAACAAGGTTTTTCTAGGTGGGTGAGTGTAATTGTTTACTACGAGCGCTTAGGACAACAGATAAAAGACGAAATTCAAGCGAATTGTCAGCAATGGGCAGTTTTTCGAGATACCACAGGGGTTATTGAGGTAGAAATATTTACCAGTCCATTTATTGACCTGAACAAGTGCATAACTTGTGTAGATTTGAAGTGTTTGGGCGGATGGAATGAAAGCCCAGTCAAACAGGGAATCCGACCAACTTTGCTCTGGTGACTCAATCCTGAGTTTACTCAACGGGATGAAAAAAGTATTCAAGAGGAACAAACTCAAAAAAAGCATACTTTCAGTATTAACCATGCGGAGTCTGAAGCTACGCCAAAGTTAAATAACTCTTAAACCGTGTAGATGCTAACTCTCGCACCCTCCGAGAGTTTGGTATGTTCCAGCCAACAACCAAGCTGTTGTGGGTTGGATTCATTTACCGAGAAAGATTGATGAGTCGAATTAATGGATTTGTAGGGCGTCGTAATTTTTTGCTGGGTGCAGCTGGCTTTGCCACAGCTGGTGGCTTACTTTGGTATCAACGACCAAATTCTATACTACAAGCAGAGGGTGCAGATGCAAATCCAGTAAATCCCCGTCCAGTGACTTCTACAGAAGCTTTAAAACGATTGCTGGAAGGGAACCAACGATTTGTAGATCAAAAGCGTAAATATCCCGACCAATCACTGAAACGCGTGCAATTGCTGGCAAAAGGTCAGTATCCTTTTGCATCCGTATTAGGTTGTGCAGATTCTAGGGTACCGGCAGAAATTATCTTTGACCAAGGGCTTGGTAATCTTTTTGTTGTGCGTGTTGCAGGGAATGTCGCTAGTGATATAGCTATAGGAAGTTTAGAATATGCCACATCAGTTTTGGGTTCCCAACTCATAGTCGTGTTGGGACATAAAAAATGCGGTGCTGTTATAGAAGCACTACAAGAGAAGCCAGCTCCAGGTAGGATTAGCTTTATTGTCGAGGGGATCAGACCAGCTGTCGCGAGAGTTAGGCTAAGTAAAGGTGATGTTCGGGAAAATGCGATCGCAGCTAATATCAAATATCAGGCAGAAAAATTACAAAGTCGCTCGACGATTTTGGCTAACCTTATTCAGAAAGGAAAACTACAAATTGTAAGTGCTTATTACGATATTGATACTGGTAAAGTGTCTATTACAACGTAGAATTATTGAGGAGGAGCTTGGTCTTTTTAAGTATAGCTCCTCTTTTCTCTCAAATTAATAGTTATTTTTCATACTTAATTGGGTGTAAGTACTAAAACTGCTATTTGATAATTGGTGTCATAGTGGTGGGATATAAATGGTGAGAATAAGGAACCGCAGATGAACGCAGACGGACGCAGATGGGAATTGAATGAGATTACAGAACGGATTATTGGTTGTTCTTTTACGGTTGGGAGAGGTTTGGGATGTGGGTTTCTGGAAAAGGTTTATGAGAATGCGTTGACTTATGAGTTACGACAAGCTGGGTTGTTCGTTGAACAACAGTATGAGATTGAGGTGCAATATAAGGGCGTAGTTGTCGGGAGATTCGTAGCCGACTTATTGGTAGAAAAACGTGTGTTAGTCGAACTAAAAGCCGTAAAATCCCTAGACGAAATCCACTTTGCACAATGCCTCAACTACCTAAAAGCTACAAATCTTAACATATGCCTATTAATCAACTTTGGCAATCCAAAAGTAGAATTTAAACGCATCGTTCAAAATCTATAATTTCTGTATTCATCCGCGTCCATCAGCGTTCATCTGCGGTTAAAAATTACTCGTGAATCTCAACTCAGAACACCTCCAAACCATCTACTCCCACGCCGAAACCACTTATCCAGAAGAGTGCAGCGGGCTGCTGTTAGGTTCCCTAACCGACAAAAACAAAACAGTGCTAGAAGTCATACCTACAGAAAATACTTGGTCAGAGACATCAGACCCCTTATGTGATAGTACAGCGACTAAACAACGAAGATACGCGATCGCACCCCAAGTGATGCTGCAAGTCCAAAAAGATGCACGCGATCGCAACCTTAATATAATAGGTATTTATCACTCCCACATCAACAATCCAGCAAATCCTTCAGAATTGGACCGCCAGCTAGCTTGGCAAGAATACTCATATATTATTGTCTCCGTAATGAATGGCAAAGCTGCTGACATAAAAAGTTGGGTATTGGACGATGACCATCAATTCCAACAAGAAGCAATCAACACGGGGAGTCCCAAGGAATAATAATTGTAATGTTTTATTCACCAGTCTTCACTCACCACTCCCAATGCCACACAATTTTCGATAGTATAATAAGTCCGCGCTTCCTCATTAAACTGTTATGCTTAATCCCAATCTGGATGAAGTCCAGCTAACAAGAGAAGAATACGAAAGGTACTCCCGTCACCTCATTTTGCCTGAAGTGGGGATGGAAGGACAAAAACGCTTGAAAGCTGCTAGTGTTTTGTGTATCGGTACTGGCGGCTTGGGTTCGCCACTGCTATTGTATTTAGCAGCCGCTGGGATCGGACGCATCGGTATTGTTGATTTTGATGTTGTTGATACCTCCAATCTACAACGCCAAGTCATTCACGGCACGTCTTGGGTCGGAAAACCCAAGATTGAGTCAGCAAAAAATCGCATTCAAGAAATCAATCCCCACTGTCAGGTGGATCTATATGAAACTCGCCTGACTTCGGAAAATGCTCTCGATATTATCAGACCCTACGATATTGTGGTAGATGGTACCGATAACTTCCCAACACGGTATTTGGTCAATGATGCTTGCGTATTGTTAGATAAGCCCAACGTTTACGGTTCTATTTTCCGTTTTGAAGGACAAGCTACAGTCTTTAACTACGAGGGTGGACCAAACTACCGCGATCTTTACCCAGAACCACCACCACCAGGAATGGTTCCTTCGTGTGCAGAAGGTGGCGTACTGGGAATTTTGCCAGGGATAATTGGTGTTATCCAAGCTACGGAAACTGTCAAAATTATTCTCGGCAATGGGACGACTTTAAGTGGGCGATTGTTGCTGTACAATGCTTTAGACATGAAGTTTCGGGAATTGAAGTTGCGTCCCAACCCAATTCGCCCAGTGATTGAAAAGCTGATAGACTACGAGCAATTCTGCGGTATCCCACAAGCCAAAGCACAAGAGGAGAAACAGCAGATGGAAATCCCAGAAATGACAGTGCAAGAGTTGAAGGAATTGCTAGATGGCGGTGCAAAAGATTTTGTGTTGCTAGATGTCCGCAATCCTCACGAGTACGAAATAGCCAAAATTCCCGGTTCTGTTTTAATACCGTTACCAGAGATTGAAAACGGTGAAGGAGTTACTAAGGTAAGGGAATTAGTGAACGGTCATCGATTGATTGCCCATTGTAAATCGGGTATGCGTTCGACAAAAGCCTTAAATATTCTCAAAGAAGCAGGGATTGAGGGGACAAACGTAAAGGGTGGTATTCTTGCTTGGAGCAAAGAAATCGACCCATCAATACCGAGTTATTAGAATACACCGCCAAGACGTCAAGCACTCTTTGCGCCTTGGCGTGAGCTTTTTGATTTAGAACATGGAAAAAAATACGGGAACCTCAGCACAACCACATATTTTATGGTTGCAAGTTTGCAGTTTGGCAGGAGTACAGGGAGCAATTACCCTAAGTTGGCTGATTTATGCTTTGTACTTGCCACGACTGTTGGCTGGGTTTGGTTTTCCTGCATCTTTGGCAGTATGGGTGCTGATTGTGGAGAATGCCTTAGCAGTGGTGATGGAACCACTATTTGGTGCGCTTTCCGATAAAGCTAAGCATCGAATAGGAAGGAGTTTTCCCTTCATTTCAGTTGGTGTGATTCTCTCATCAGCATTTTTTATTGCGATTCCAACTTTGACAGTTTTTTTTCCTCCTTCTGATGTCACACGTATTATTTTGCTATCAGTGACGATCGCATGGGCTATGGCAATGACTGTATTCCGCAGTCCGGCGATCGCACTTTTAGGAAGATATGCTAGAGAAGTCCGCAAAACGGAGCAATTCGTAGTGAAACCGAGTAATTCGGTTAACTGACTTCACCATAACTCAGTACAGAACTGTTTATTCTGTATTACCTGCAAAGGTTTAAGTCCGCTTTTAAATTATGACTTAATGAGATTTGCCAGTCTCAAGCGTCGAGGAAGGAACATGGCTACTTTGCGATAGTGCAACACCGAACCTTACCCGTGAAGTTTAAAAGCAGTGTTGAGGCAAACTATACCCCATTTGGGAGCTAATCAAATGATTACCAATTCTGTATTCGTCGAGAGTAAAAATGGAAAAATCCTAAAACCAACAACACCAGCTAGAGCTAGAATTCTTCAAACACAGGGCAAAGCTAAAAAACTCAAGCTATTTCCATTTACTCTAGTTTTAGATAAGGAAATTGATGAAAATGTAGAACCATATTTAGAACTGAGGATCGATCCCGGAAGCCGATTTTCGGGAGTTTCTCTAGTGGATTTAATTAAGAATGAGGTTATATGGGCAATGGAATTAGAACACCGAGGATTAGCCATAAGAATGGAATTGATTAAAAGAGCAGGTGTTCGTCGTTCTAGAAGATCCAGAAGACTTCGCTATCGTCAAAAGAGATTCGATCGGAAAAAGCCAGATGGTTGGCTACCACCTAGTTTACGACATCGGTTGTTAACCACTGAGACATGGATTAAACGATTACTGAAAGTAGCACCAATTAAATCCATTGCCATAGAATCTGTGAAATTCGATCTGCAAAAATTGGAGACAGCTGATATAGAAGGTATTGAATATCAGCAAGGTACACTTTTCGGTTACACCCTACGTGAAGCACTCCTAGAACACTGGGGTAGAGAATGTGTTTATTGCGGTAAGACAGATGTACCCCTGCAAATAGAACACATTAATGCACGAAGTAAGGGAGGTAGCGATCGCTTTTCTAATTTAACCCTATCTTGTGACTCATGTAACCAAAAAAAGGGGAATAAACCAGTAGAGCAATTTCTGCAAAACAAAGGCGAAACTCTCAAAAAAATTAAATCACACCAAAAAAAGTCATTAAGTGATGCATCTGCTGTTAACTCAACTCGTAAAGCCATATTTGAGATGACTCATAAATTTGAGTTACCCGTAATTAGTGGAGATGGTGCATCTACTAAAATGATTCGCATTAAAAGCGGATTGCCAAAAGCTCATTGGATTGATAGTGCTTGTGTGGGAACTGACCAAATTGTGAAATTGCGAATCTGCCAACCATTACGTGTTACTTGTACTGGACATGGCACAAGGCAAGTACAAAGAGTTAATGCTAAAGGCTTTCCGGCAATTGCTAGGATCAAGAAAAATCTCGTTACTGGTAAAAAAGAAGTCAAGTTAGTCAGTAAAAATCAGAAATACACTCATGCGACGACAGGTGATTATGTGATTTTCAATTTACTGAAAGATCGCAAGCATATCAAAGCGGGAATTTATCGTGCCAGAGTGAAAACTCCAACTCAAAAAGGAGTGGAAGTCTTAATTAGCGGTCATCGTATTGCCGTAGATCGACAATACGTCAAACTAATTCATCAATCTGATGGCTATGAATACAGTTTTACTACAATTGACCCTGATTTACTACGTTTTAACGCTATTTAATAGCGTGACTTAATATAAAGTCCTTGTCTTGCGAACGAGCGTTTGTGTAGCCTCAGAATTCTATTCTGGAGGCAATTTGCCAAAACGGGATGCTCCCATTTACATACCTTTACATAGTTCGGTTTTTTTCACCTACCTACTTAGGGCTTCTAAATTAATTTCTCTCAAAAAATAATTTTATTCATCATTCAAACCCCCACTTTTCAAGATAGAAATTAACTGGTCACTGGTCACTGGTCACTGCTCACTAGTCAAATACTTCTTTTGACAGCGAATAAATCATCTTTTGTAACTAAGTCTTATCCCTGAGAATCATCTGTTGAGGAGATATATAGTGCGGAAAAAAGTTATATACTGAAAGTATAAAAATGTTTCTATGAATATCCTAAAAAGGAGGAAGTTCATATGCTCGCTGTTGTCGCCTTCTTTGCTGCTTACGTTGCTCTATCTGCATACTTCATTTCTGTTGTTGAGTAGTGCAATAAAACCCTGGTCACTGGTCACTGGTCACTGGTCGCTGTTTCTTTACGAAAAGCAGTCATAACACGATCGCGTCCTGACTGTTTGGCGCAATATAAAGCGCTATCAGCTGCTTGAATAACTGCTCCTGGAGTTAAACCGTGCATTGGAAAAAGCGCCACCCCCAATGATAGAGAAATTCTGCTCAGTGACTGGTGACGATACTCTAGATCTAAATGTTTAACACCTTCCCGTATATGTTCGGCACGTTCGGAGCAAGTTTCTAAGCACGTTTCTGGTAATACAATCAAAAATTCCTCACCACCGTAACGACAAGCAATATCAGCTTGACGAATTTGTTGTTTGAGAAATATACCGAGTTCTCGCAAAACTGTATCGCCTGCTTCATGACCGTAAAGGTCGTTGAAGTCTTTGAAGCGATCGACATCAATCATAATTATACCTACCGAATATTGCTTGCGTTCTGCTCGGTATATTTCCCGTTCTAAAAACTCATCAAGATAACGGCGGTTAAATAAACCAGTGAGGGGATCGCGAGTACTTTGCTGTTGTAATGCTTCACGTAACTTTAAATTTGCCAGAGCAAGTGCAATATGTTCGGAAATTCTAGAGGCTAACTGTTGTTTTGATTTTGTAAATTGCTCCTCTTGTTGTGATGTTAAATACAACATCCCTAAAGCTTCCCCTTGTGCCATCATGGGGACGCAAAGAGATTCACCGCACCAATCTTCACTCATATGCGTACACTGCAAACCACTGCATTGAGACTCTACAAAATGAGCGCGTCCCCGCCTTAGTCCCCAACACTCTTCAGATGTAAACAATTTTTTACTAGATAATGTTGAATTTCCCCAAGTCGTCACAGCTTCTACTAAATATTTTGAGGGGCTAATAATAAAAACTCCTCCTGACATATCAGGAAATAAGGATTGAACAAAATGAGCAATCACTTTGTAAGCTTCCTCATTTGTCATACAAGCTTGTAGAAAGTCACTCATTTGACTGAGTAACGCAATTTCATTGTTGCGAATTTCTAGTTCTTTCACCCAAGAGGACAACTGTTCGTTAGCTTGCTTGAGTGCAGCTTCAGTTTGCTTGCGTTCCGTAATATCTCGATTAACTTCAATTGTTGCAGTAGGCTGACCTTGTTCGTTGTAAAGCGGTACAACGACTTTTTCGCATATCCCCTCAGTACCATCTTTGCGCGTAAAATTCATTTCACCAGTCCAGCGACCTGTATCTAAAGTCCGTTCTATAATTTTTTCTGTCACAACAGCAGAATTTTCTGACTTGTGGAGAACCTCTTGTGTTGTTCCTAGCGATCGCACTCTAGCATAACCAAACATTCTTTCTGCCG
This sequence comes from Scytonema hofmannii PCC 7110, assembly GCF_000346485.2. Taxonomy (NCBI): domain Bacteria; kingdom Bacillati; phylum Cyanobacteriota; class Cyanophyceae; order Nostocales; family Scytonemataceae; genus Scytonema; species Scytonema hofmannii. The sequence goes on along the minus strand of NZ_KQ976354.1, from coordinate 2,417,363 downwards.
CAGCATTGCAGTCAACAATATTACCAGATAAATCAGTAATAATAATGCCATCAGAAATATTTTCAAAAATACAAGCCTGTTGTTTGAGAGTCTCTTCAATTACTTTGCGATCGGTAATATCTAAAACCTGAATTATAAAGTATAGTGGAGTACCAGAAAAATCGCGGACTAGTGAAGCACTTAAAAGAACCCAAACCACATTTCCCCGCTTGTGGATGTACCGTTTCTCAAGGTTGTAATAGCGAACTTTACCATTTAATAGTTGATTGCCATAGTTAAGGCTGAGATCTAAGTCGTCTGGATGGGTGATAGCTTGAAAAGTTGTGGACAAGAGTTCTTCTTTCGAGTATCCAGTAATTTCACACAAAGCTCGATTCACCTGTAGCCACCGACCATCTGTCGCCGTTAATGCCATTCCAATGGCAGCATAATCAAAAGCACTGCGAAAGCGTTCATTACTTTCTCGCAGCGCCTCCTCTACTCTTTGACGTTCTCCAATCTCGTGTTCTAATTCTTGGTTGGCTGTTATTAGCTGTGTTAAGTTGGGAAGAGCAAGAGCTTGAGGCATTACTGGCACTAGCAATACACCTGTCACGAGTGAAATAGTAGCTGTTATTGCTTTGACACCACCTGACAACCAGTACACTGGATACCATAACGTCCACACTTCCATCAGGTGCGATGTTCCACAAGTGACAATGAACGCACTAAATAGATAAAACACCCAGTGGAAGGGTAAATCTTGCCGCTTGTAAGCAAAATAAAGAAGGGTGATAGAAATGGAATAGTAGGCAAGTGCAATCAAAGAGTCAGATACACCATGCAGCCACACCAAATTTGGTATCCAAAGGTAGCAATGTCCGTGAGGGATAAACTGCATCATGATTAATTGAAGAAAATTTGGCATAATATTTACTCGACTTTCTCTAATTTCCCCTAATCCATCGGTTTAACTCTGTTCTGGAAATGTCATAACACTCACAGACTATTGTTTCTAACTCAAGCCGATTTAAAATTGTTATCTCACCGCGATCGTAATCAATCAGTCCTGATGTACGTAGTTTTCTTGCTACTGCTCCGACACTGGCACGGCGTACACCCAATATTTGGGATAAAGATTCCTGAGTGAGTGGAAACGGATTTCTTCTCATGCGATCGTGAATCATTAGTAGCCAACGACACATACGCTGTTCGACTGAGTGTAAACTATTACAAGCAACAGATTGAGAAATTTGTACAATTAACGCGTGCGTGTACCGCAAGAGAATCTCTTGTAGTAGCGTTTTCTCGCCCACTGCTGTTTTAAAGATATCTGTACGCATTCGCACAGCTTCACCAGGAATCTGTACAATTGCCCTAAAAGGTGTAGTTGGGATTCCTAACGCTACGGAAATACCCACCATGCCTTCGTAGCCAACCAAACCCACTTCAGCTTGACTTCCATCTGCCATTATCGTCAGTAGAGAAACAACACCATGAATTGGGAAGTATACGTAGTTTATAGATCTTCCAGGTTGAAACAAAACTTGCTTGAAATTAAGAGGAACAGTTTCTAGGTGAGGAAGTAATTTTCGATAGACTTCATCGGGTAGTAACGATAACAGCTTATTGTCAATTGGTGTTTGAACTGTTTTAGCCATTGGGAACACTATGAGTCACATCAGTCTGTCCACATCTAAATAAAGTGCCATTACATATTCGAGTCAAATATGATGCACTAAATTTTCTGATTTAATTTAAATAGAGTAGCAAGAGATAACTTTTTATCAGTTATTTATGCTACTCATTGTGCTTGGACATCTATTTGACACGGACATATTGATGTCAACTTAGAATTGATGAATTAATATAACTGAAATTTCATGAACGCTAGCGTACAAAAGTACCGTACAGAATTTACACCAAATTTGCTCTCCAGTACCCAAAACTAGTACCAACAGCACAACGAAGAGGGGATTATTGACTTTTGAAATGTATAAATTCTTTATATTTTCTCAGAAAACAGGATATAGCTAGATTACATTACTTTTTTTAATATTTTTCTTTCCTATCATTAATTGTATTTGTTCTTCCCTCCCAAGCAAGAAAACTTAGAGGCATAAAATATGCAGCAAAAATTCAGCAAGATAGAGTTTTTATCGGTAAGTTAATCGACTGAAATCGAGGGAGAAATTCAATTAGATTAAAAAATATTTTTATACAAATAAAAAATAATATTTTTCCTAGCAGTCCTAAATCATGTGGAGAAACAAGATCCCCGACTTCTCAAAGAAGTCGGGGATCTGAGTATTTCGATATATAAACATTATGAGGATTAACTGGTCACTGGTCACTGGTCACTGACAAAAACGTGCATTCCCAAACAAGACGCGGTTGAGCATAGCTAAGCAAGGATTTGCGGGCTTGTTCTAACTGTTGAATAATGCTAGGTTGACGCCATTGCTCCCAGTAAGACTGTTGTAGATAATCAAGTAACCATAGTTGGGCTTCTGTATCTAAATTCTTATCAATTTGTCTGGCTAATTCCAAAGCTTCACGATAAGATGAAGGAAATTTTGTGGCGGCTTGCAGGATCTCTTTGGGAATAGCTTGCAATTGCTGATAGGATGCGATCGCATTTCCCGGACTACCGGCTGCAACGCTAAAGACGGCTGGATATTGCAAAATATCTCCGTGTCCTGTTTGTGTCAAAATCTCAGCCATCGCCGCCCGATTAAGCCGATAAAAAGGAATGCGCTGACAGCGAGATACAATTGTAGACAAGACAAATTCTGGTGTTGGTGCAATTAAAATTAATGTTGCTCGTCCCGGTTCTTCTAAGGTTTTCAGTAAGGCGTTAGCTGCTGCTTCAGCCATTGTTTCTGCTTGCTCTAACACAACAATCTTTCTAGATGCTTCCAACGGAGGACGGCTGAGAAATTCAATAATTTGCCTGATCTGTTCGAGACGAATCACAGGTGGTGCTTTGCGCTTTAGCCCTTTCTCTTCCGCTTCTTTTGATGTCAGGCGTTGACCCTGATGCTGATAAGTTGGTTCTACCCAAAGTAAATCGGGATGATTCCCTTGACGTATGCGGTTTTGATGTGAGTCAAAGAGCAACTCAACAAAACATCTAGCAGCTAAACTCCTTCCGACTCCATCCGGACCGACAAACAGGTATGCTGGAGCAATTCTTTGTTTGACTACAGCTTGTGTTAGCAATTCAACTGCTTGTGGTTGTCCTATAAGTGGTGAAAATGAGTTCATGATTTGTGATAATGGGTAACTGGGTAAATTGTTAAGCTAAACGAGCAATAAACAGGTTTTATTAATTATGATTCAACCAGCAGAAACCGTTAGGATTTTTCAAAAACAGTCAGACCATAAGACCTACTCAGCCGGTGAAGTTATTTTTACCGAAGGTGAGTATGGCGAGCATATGTATGGTATTTTAGGTGGAGAAGTAGACTTATCTGTTGATGGTAAAGTTGTTGAGACTATACACCAAGGAGATGTTTTTGGTGAAGGAGCCTTAGTTACCCCAGAACATACAAGAGCTTCTACTGCTACTGCCAAAACCGATTGCGAGCTTGCATTTATCAACCGACAAGGCTTTCTCTTTGCTGTTCAAGAAACTCCTATTTTTGCATTGCAAGTCATGCGAAGTTACTCAGAACGCTTGCGGCGTTTTAAACATCCAGTTGGTAGTTAAATGTAAGATGCTTGTCGTCAAAAACCCGGTTTCTCAAAGAAACCAGGTTTTTATGGCTCATGTTTTTATGTGAACCTATTTAGAGGATGTTTGTAAAGTCTTGGCGAATGGAATTCGCGTCTATACAGGCAAAACCCACCTACGTGGGTTTCAAAATACTAGTCCGCGTAGGCGGACGAGCGTTTGTATAGTAGCGAATTATATGAGGCCAGGACTTTTAAAACATCCTCTTAGCTGTATACTTTACTAATAAGCTACAGGTGGTTGGATGTAACTACTGTCTGCACCATTATGAGATGACTGACTAAGTGCGTAGTGATGCTCGGGAATTGGGTAACGAGCTTCTCCAAAAGTTTCACGAATGACTTTGTTAGTTTCAAAATAGACTTGCCAGTAGTGCTCGTTATTGCAGTAGGGGCGCACTGCTAGCACAGGACCAGCTAAATTGAATTCTAAAATCTCTACATCTGGTGCTGGATTGCTGAGAACGTTGGGAATTTGGCTCACGCTCCCCTTTAATAATTGGATAGCTTCATTGTGGTTGACACTATGATGGAGTTGAGCAACTAAGTCAACGCGACGGTAGGGATTGGCTGAAAAGTTTTGTATATTATCGGAAAAGATTTTATTGTTGGCGACAATTGTTTGTACATTATCGAGTGTATTGATTGAGGTTGTGAACAATCCAATCTCTGTCACAGTACCTGTAACACCTCCAGCGCAGATAAAATCACCTGCTTTAAAGGGTCTAAAGATAATTAAGAATGCGCCTGCTGCAAAGTTTGCTAATAATCCACCCCAAGCCGCGCCAATCGCAATGCCTGCAGCTGCTAACAATGCTGCAAAAGAAGTTGTCTCAATTCCAAAGAAGCCCAGAAGTGCAACGACTAAAACAATTCTCAGCGTTACGGCAATGATATTAACAAGATAGCTAACGATTGTCGGGTCAACGTGCTGAGTTCTAAAACCGCGCTTTAACAGCTTTAGTGCAAAGTCGATTAATTTCTGACCAACGATCCATAGCGCGATCGCACCCAAAAGCTTGAGTCCGAACTCAGTTAATAGTTGAAGTGCTACTCGACTAATCTGATTCAGATCCATATAGTTATTCTTGGTGTTAGAGATATGGGATACAACGAGGTAACGAATATATTATATGAATAATGTATAGATCTTATAAAAAGAGATGTTTTTTAATTTTCTTGCTTATGTATAATAAATGTCTTGTTAATAAAAACTATTTGTGTATGTAGGTATTGGAGAATAGAACGCCAGTACAGTATTCAAAAAGGAGGCAAAAACCCAATCTGGTTCAGTTAAGGGTTTGAAGCGGTTGAGAGGGGAGCACCAAACCCGGTATCTTGGAGATACCAGGTTTCTAAATAACTGCTTAAGGGATTTCCAGGAAATAAATTATCCGGTGATTGTGGGACGGGCGTCCCCGCCCGTCTTCTATGTAGTGGCGGGGGGGGG